>DASVNY010000221.1:0-3044 GCA_036383615.1 Chitinophagaceae bacterium | reverse complement strand
AAGCTACTTTTAACAGCAATGTATCTCCTGACCAGGCGATCTTTACACCGGTAGGCGCCATTGTCATTGTGCCGGTTGGATCTGGCGCGCCTGCAAAACCGGTAGCCGTTAAGGAGTCGCTGTTCACTTTTGTATAAGGTGTAGTTCCATTGGTAACAGGAGCCGAAAAAACAAAAGGAAAATCATCATCGCTCATTAACATACTGCCCATATACATTTTTAGATTCATGGTAGTATCGATATCATAACCGAGGTTATTATAAATAAAATCTGTCGCGGTTATTTTGATGGACCCTGTATTATTCTTGGAGTGATACACGCTGGTGGTAATAGCTTTGATATCACCGAGCGGCGAAGGTTCGGTAACAGATGCATACGTGTTGGCAGAAAGTCCGACAAAATCCCAATCACCGATAATGCTTTTATTATTATTATTATTGTTTCCACCATCCTGGCCGTCTTGAAAATTCACCTCCTTCTGGCAGGAATAGAGAAATAAAGAAAGGGCAAGTGTTGAGAACAGGGTGCGTAAAAATCTCAATTTCATAGTAAGCAGTTTATTTTCTGGGCTGAAAAGTAATGATTTTTTTGGCCTCATCCTAAATCTCTCTCCTGAAGTAGTGCATCACCCGATAGCTATTGCGATTGAAATAGCAAAGAGGTTTTCTGGTCTTAATGGCAGAAAAAAACGGTAATTCTTTGGTGTTTTTCCCTTGGTCTTGCTTGCAATGAGATACTATATTTATGGCGATTAATTAATCAAGCCCTGTGATAACTATTGAGCGTAGTCGTGCCACGGCTATCTCTGATTGATAAAGTCGGCAGATATTGCTGATAAGCAGAGCATTTGCCTGGGAAGAAATGGTAGGCTGGCAGGAGGGGGAGGGCGTTGGGCTTTGGGAGGGCCCAGCACTGGGCCAAACACTGCCCAAAATCTGAAACTGATATAGCACCTCTCCTGAAGAAGAGGAATTTCGTGCATTCATTATGATTTAACAGCCGCTATACCCGGCAATGTCTTTCCTTCAAAATACTCGAGCATAGCGCCGCCACCAGTAGAAACATAACTCACCTTATTGGTAAAGCCAAACTGGTTAACAGCCGCTACTGAATCACCACCGCCCACCAATGAGAAGGCGCCATCCTGCGTTGCCTCAGCCACTGCGATAGCGATCGCTTTGGTGCCATGCTGAAAATTATGCATCTCAAAAACACCCATCGGGCCGTTCCATAAAATGGTTTTGCTTCTGCGGATAATATTGGAGAATTGATCACATGCATTGGGACCGATATCCAAACCCATCCAGCCTTCCGGAATATGATTGCTCGGCGCAGACGATGTTTGCGCATCAGCCGCAAACTTGTCGGCGATCACCGAATCAGCAGGCAGGTGAATAGAAACATTTTTCTCTTCGGCCTTTTTTAAGATATCCAATGCTGTTTGAATCCTGTCTTCTTCACATAATGAGTTACCTGTCTTTCCACCCTCGGCCCGCATAAAAGTGTAAGCCATGCCACCGCCAATGATAATATCCGTGGCTCTTTCCAATAAATTTTCGATGATAAGTATCTTATCAGAAACTTTGGCGCCACCGATAATAGCTACAAAAGGAGTTTCCGCTTTATGCAAAACTTTCTCAGCGCTTTTTACTTCGCCTTCCATCAGTAAGCCAAACAATCTTTTTTCTTTAGGAAAAAATTCAGCGATCACTGCTGTAGATGAATGCGCACGATGAGCAGTGCCAAAAGCATCGTTCACCCACACATCTCCCAATTTCGACAGTTTTTCTGCAAATGCTTTATCTCCTTTTTCTTCTTCTTTATAAAAACGAAGGTTTTCCAGCAACAACACTTCACCGGGTTTTAATGCCGCAGCTTTTTGAACAGCTTCTTGCCCGATACAATCATTCGCGAACTGAACAGGCATTTCAAGTAAGTGACTTAAATGATCTAATACATGTTTCAAAGAATATTTTTCTTCCGGCCCTTCTTTGGGTCTTCCCAAATGACTCATCAGTATCACGCTGCCGCCAGCTTTTAATATCGTATTGATCGTTGGCAGGGCCGCCCTTATGCGGGTGTCATCAGTGATAGCAAAACTTTTATCAAGGGGCACATTAAAGTCAACCCGGATCAATGCTTTCTGTCCCGCAAACTTAAAATCTGAAAATGCTGACATGCGAATGTGTTTTTTAATAATTATAGCGTTACATTAAGTTTACATGATGCTTTTCAAAAGCCGCGAGCTATGAGCTTCGAGCCGAAGTCTCATAGGCCGTAGCCTAACTTATGGATCGCTTGCGTTGCTCTGCTTCCCGGAACAAAACAAAACCCGCGACAGTCGCCATCACTTCATCCGTAACATCTTTACCGCCACTCAGGTTATTACGCACACTTTCCACCGTATATTTTGGTCCGTAAGGAATGCCCCACCAACCAAACAACAATGAAAGCACGGTAAAAGGTAAAGCTTTTAATGCTGCACCTTCTTCCTTCCTTATAAGATACACTCCTGATGTTCGTTTGAGTGTAACAACAATAAACGAAATAGTGAACTGAAAATAGGCAAATCTTCCGCCTTTATTTACCTCTTCTTGCAGATCATCGGCGGAAAGGCCATTAATGTTTTTAATCCTCATAGGCGCAATCCAATATCAGAATAATATGCCGCAACAAAAAGCTGCGGCATAAAAAGGTTTATTAGTTATTTGCTGATCAATTTGGCAAAATAATGAACTGTTCTCACCAACTGGCTCACATAACTCATCTCATTATCATACCAGCTAACCGCTCTTACCAACTGTGTATCTCCCACTGTTTGCACTCTTGTTTGCGTAGCATCGAATAAAGAACCATAGCTGATGCCGATAATATCGCTGCTTACGATCTCATCTTCGGTATAACCGAAACTTTCATTGGCCGCAGCTTTCATAGCAGCATTCACTTCTTCCACAGTGGTTTTCTTTCCTAATACAGCCGTAACCTCAGTTAATGATCCTGTTAGTGTAGGAACTCTTTGAGCGCTGCCATCCATTTTTCCTTTT
>DASVNY010000220.1:0-3521 GCA_036383615.1 Chitinophagaceae bacterium | reverse complement strand
CTTATTGAATGTCCACGTGATGCCATGCAGGGCTGGAAGCAATTTATTCCTACGGAAAAAAAGATCGAATACATCAACTCATTATTGAAAGTTGGTTTTGATACGATCGACTTCGGGAGTTTTGTTTCGCCAAAAGCCATTCCCCAAATGGCCGATACGGCTGAAGTGCTGAAGAATTTAAAAGTGGCCGGTTCGACCAGCAAATTATTAGCAATTGTGGCGAATTATAGAGGGGCAGAAGAGGCTTCTGTATTTGATTCGATCAATTATCTTGGCTTTCCATTCTCAGTATCGGAAACATTTCAACAGCGCAATACGAATTCAACTATAGAGCAGTCACTTACCCGTGTAGAAGAAATCCAGAACCTCTGTTTCAAAACAGGAAAAGAGCTGGTTGTTTATATCTCCATGGGATTTGGCAATCCCTATGACGATCCCTATGATGAAGAAATAGTTTTTGAGTGGGTGAATAAGCTGGTGGCAATGGATATCGGTATCATTTCGTTGGCTGATACGGTGGGTGTGGCGACTGCATCGCAGGTGTATGATATGACAAATTATCTTGTAGAATCATTACCGGGAATTGAGATCGGCGTACACCTTCATTCAACAACAGAGAACTGGAAAGAGAAATTGGATGCGGCTGTAAAAGCTGGCTGTAAAAGATTTGATGGTGCATTAAAAGGTATTGGCGGTTGCCCGATGGCGAATGATGAACTGGTAGGGAACATGAACACTGAATTTATGATCGGTTATTTTGAATCCAGAGGTATATTAACTGGGTTGAACAAAGAGGCATTAGCTGATAGTTTACAGATCGCCGGCGAGATATTTATATAAAGTTGTTGTATGGATTTCATGATTAATATTGAACTGAAAAAATTGCAGGAGCCAATAAGCTATGGTGATAAAATATTGCTGATCGGGTCCTGCTTTACTGAGCATATAGGCAATTCGCTGGAAGAATTGAAATTCGCTACACTTCAAAACCCTAATGGCATCTTATTCGACCCGGCCAGCGTTTGCAAAAGTTTGATCTCTTATGTTGAGAATAAAAAGTTTGCTGAAAACGACTTCTTTCATTTGAACGAGGTCTGGCATAGCTGGCAGCACCACAGCCGCTTTTCTAATATTGATAAAAAAGAAGCGGTTCGCATTATCAATGAGTCGCAGGAAAAAGCGCATCAATTTCTAAAAGACGCCGATTGGATCATTATTACATTGGGATCTTCATTCAGCTATTTGTTAAAGGAAGGTGTTCCGGGCTATAGCGAGGCTTCGAAAGCCTCCGCCTTCGGGGGAGGTTTGGTGGGGGCTGCCAATTGTCACAGGGCGCCGGGCCAATGGTTCACTAAACACTTGTTGAGTATTGATGAGATTGTTTCCATGCTTGACACCTGTTATCACCGGTTATTGCAATTCAATCCTAAATTGAAAATAATTTTCACCGTAAGTCCTGTCAGGCATATCAGGGATGGCGTAGTGGAGAATAACCGAAGCAAAGCAAGACTGATTGAAGCGGTTCATCATATGGTCAATAAATTTGAAGGGCTTCATTATTTCCCGGCTTATGAATTGGTGATTGACGTGCTGAGGGATTATCGTTTTTATGATATTGATCTTGCACACCCCAATTATATGGCAACATCATTTGTGCTCGAGAAATTTTCGGAATCATGTATTGCTCCAAACTCACGCCAGTTGATGGAAGAAATTAAAAAACTGGTGATTGCAAGAAAGCATAAAGCATTTCAACCGGCTACAGAGGCACACCGTCAATTTTTAAAGGCACATGCTGAAAAAGCGAAGGACCTGATGCAACAACATAGTTTTCTCGATCTGCAGGAAGAGCTTCGGTATTTTACTTCAACTCACTGACCCGGTAAATGGTTTTATGATGGTATTTCTCTCCGCGTTTTAAAATGGTATTCGGAAATCCAGGAATGTTAATGGCATTGGGGTGTATATGCGTTTCTAAACAAAAACCGGAACAGGCCCCGTAAGTATTTCCGCTCTTAGCCTTTACCGGTGGTATCCATTTACCAGAATAAAAATGAACAACAGGCTCGGAAGAATAAACCTGTAAAAGTGTTTTTGACCCAGCTGACCTTGCTTCTGCTACCAGGCTCAGTTCATTGTTGTTTTTATCCAGCACAAAACTTTGATCATATATCTCCTTATCCTCCCATTTTTTCCCGATAGGTCTGAACTCATTAAAATCAAAGATGCTATTACTTACCTGTAATAATTCACCATTGACAACAAGACCCTCATCTTGTCCGAGTATTTGCGATGAATAAATTTTTATTTCATGCTCTTCGACAGTTCCTTTTCCATTATTAAGGTTAAAATAACTGTGATGGGTGAGATTAACAATGGTGGTTTTATCTGTCGTGGCGTTAAACTCATAACTTAATTCGTCATTATCATTTAATTCAAATTTTAGCAGCACTTCAAGATTGCCGGGAAAACCTTCTTCGCCATCAGGGCTAATATATCTAAGTTCCAAAGAAGGAGTAACTGAATCAATAGCCGTTACAACTTCCCATATTTTTTTATCAAATCCTTCAGTGCCGCCGTGAAGCTGATCATTTCCTTTGTTTTGTGTCAGCTTGTATTTTTTTCCATCAATCTCAGCAATACCATTTTTAATGCGATTGGCATAGCGGCCGATTGCACAACCCATCCAGGGATAATTATTGAGATAATCCGGGTTTAAATAATCCTCCATTTTATCAAAGCCAA
Source organism: Chitinophagaceae bacterium (assembly GCA_036383615.1). Lineage (GTDB taxonomy): Bacteria > Bacteroidota > Bacteroidia > Chitinophagales > Chitinophagaceae > CADEDV01. The sequence continues at coordinate 776 of DASVNY010000220.1, read as the reverse complement.
GCACTATATCATTGAAAGAGCCGTTTGCAGATCGTATTTTAAAAGATGTAATTATACCGCCATAATTACTGATAAGCGCTTCGGTGCCTTTGCCGTTAGTTAGTTTGAATAAATAAACCTCTTTGCCTGGAGAATGTGTGAAACAGAACTGGCGGCTTATGCTCATAGTGAATGAAAGTAATACATTATACTTTAAACTGGTACTGCTGTTGTAAAAACTCTTCCAATCGTTGCAGCAGGACCAACTGGTTTCTCGACCTGTCGAAATTTTGCTCGGGGTATTCAACCCGGTAATATTTGTCGCCCGATAAATAATCTGTCATAAAACGCAAAGCCTGCATATACAACATTACGATCCCGGAAAAATGAATATACTTTTTCTCAGCCTCCGTAAGCTGATCGTTCATTACAGACAGGTATCCTTCAAGGATCGCTTCATAATATTCCTTCCTGATCTGCAGTGAGTCAAAATTAGTGCTGGTCTCGTCTTCATTACAGGCCATCGAACGGATCATATCTCCAAGGTCAGAAAAAAAATAGCCCGGCATGACGGTGTCAAAATCAACCAGGCAAACAACGTTACCGCTTTCTTCATCAAATAATACATTGGCGATCTTGGCATCATGATGCATTACCCGCAAGTGAAATTCATCGGATTCTGTGATCACATCATACAAGCTTGCATAATGTTCTCTTTTTTTTAACTCTTCAATAAAGGATGCTGCCTTAGCAAGTCTTTCGTATTGTCGTGTATGTAACGACTCTTTGAATTGTTT
>DASVNY010000219.1:0-3421 GCA_036383615.1 Chitinophagaceae bacterium | reverse complement strand
TACTGTGATGAGGATGGAAAAATAATTGAAAGCGCTAATCCCAATGGCGCTATCCGCAATATCGCGGGCATCTGCAATGCCAACCGCAATGTATTTGGTATGATGCCCCACCCCGAAAGGGCATGCTCAACCGTGTTAGGCAATACCGATGGCCGTGCCATCATGCAGACTTTATTGATGGCCGAGCAATTGGTTTATTGAAACATGATCTTTTGCGGGCAACCCGAATAGCGTTCCAGCCGTCTTATCAGCGTTTTGGCCTCGTTTGTCCTTTTTTACTATGGCGCGGCAACGTAAATTTGCGGGTATTAAATTTTAACAGGCAAAACTGACCCAAAAGATGGACTTTTGCCGTATAGTTATAAATCAATTCCGAAACATGAAGAAATTTTTTGCATTAGCCCTGATCATGACGGCTGCTTTTAGTGTTAATGCTCAGCTGAATCCTGTTAGTTGGGTTTTTTCAGCCAAAAAAATAGGCGATAAAACATACGAGATTCATATGACGGCCACCATCCAGGATGACTGGCACCTCTATTCTCAGAACCAGCCTGATGATGCGATCGCAATGCCTACTACCTTTACCATTAACCCAAATCCACTGTTCACATTGGATGGTAAGATCAAAGAAGTAGGTAAGATGGAAAAGTTTCGGGATGAAAAGCTCGACCTCTCAGCCAATCAATATTCCAGTACGGTAAGTTTTGTGCAGGTGGTAAAGCTGAAAGCTAATGTGAAAACAAATTTTGTCGGCAATGTAGAGTTCCAGACCTGCGACGATAAGAAATGCCTGCCGCCAAGAACGGTCAATTTTAATATCGCGATCAGGTAATCAATAAAAGAATTTCGATTGATAGGAACGGGTTCTTTAGCAGGACTCGTTTTTTGTAAACAGACTATTATGTTGCGGAGCTTGCGAACCATCACTGCTATTTGCTTTATTTTTCTCTCACTGCATACCCTGGCCCAGGATTCTACAGCCGTAACCGGCTGGAAAGTGGAAAGCAAAAGAATTGAAAAGGGAAAGTATGAACTATCGTTTAGCGCTACTGCTAATAATGGTTGGCAATTGTATGCTCCTAACCAATCATTGCTTGATGTAAAAACTACGGATCTGCAATTTGCCGATTCAGCTATTGCCCGGGAAGGAGAATTCACTATTCTGTCAACACCTAAAAAAGTAAACAGTTCCATTTTTGAACAGGAGATCAATGTATTTGAAGGACCTGCTGAGTGGAAAGCTGTTATTAGCTTTAAAAACGATTCTATACCTGCTATACTCCCCGGGACAGTTTTCTTTACCTATGGCAAAGGAGATGAGTTCTATCCATCCAATCCCTACTCATTTGTTGTGAAATTAGAAGGCGGGATCGAAGCATGGAAAATTAAAAGAGACGCTATTGATATTCATAAACCCGTTATTCCCTGCGGTGATGATGGCACGAAAGGCAAAAGCATCCTTACTATTTTTCTGCTAGGATTGCTGGGGGGACTTATTGCATTGCTTACTCCCTGTGTGTTTCCAATGATACCTGTTACGGTTACTTTCTTTACTAAAAAATCGCATGACAGGAAGAAAGGAGTAACCAATGCTGTGCTATATGGACTTTTCATTTTTCTTATTTATGTTTTAATTACGTTACCATTTCATGTGGCGGGTAAAGCGATAAGCCCTGAGATATTCAATAATATCTCCACCAATGTCTGGTTGAACATTTTATTCTTTGCCATATTTGTTTTCTTCGCTTTATCGTTCTTTGGCCTGTTTGAGATCGGTTTGCCTGCAGGTCTTGCCAATAAAATGGATTCAAAATCCGGCTTGGGAAATATTGGTGGCATCTTCTTTATGGCTGCGACATTGGCGATCGTTTCGTTCTCTTGCACGGGTCCCATTCTCGGAACATTATTAGTGGGAGTGGCTGAGCAAGGCGCATGGCCCTTAACAGCGGGAGCCGCCGGTTTTGGTATTGCGCTGGGTTTGCCTTTTGCATTATTCGCTATGTTCCCCAACTGGCTGCAATCGCTTCCCAAATCGGGTGGCTGGATGACGGATGTGAAAGTCATACTTGGTTTTCTTGAGTTAGCATTAGCGGTTAAGTTTTTATCCAATGCTGACCTCGTAAAGCAATGGGGTTTACTGAAAAGAGAATTATTTATCGGTCTTTGGGTGTTGATCGGGCTGTTGATGGTGCTTTACCTGGCTGGTAAATTGAAGATGGCGCATAGTTCACCGGTAAAGAAATTTTCATTTACAAGAATTGCCTTCATTGTTTTGTTCTCGGCGATTACTATTTATCTTATTCCTGGTCTTACGAACAGTAAATGGGCCGATTTGAAATTGATCAGTGGCTTTCCTCCGCCAAGAACGTATAGCTTGTATGATGTAGAGAGAGCCGATATTATTGAACCAATGCACAACGACTATATCGGTGCATTAGAAAAGGCAAAAAAGGAAAACAAACCTTTGCTTATCGATTTCACAGGATGGGCCTGCGTTAATTGCCGCAGAATGGAGGACAAAGTATGGCCCGATAAAGAAGTGGACAGCTTAATGCGGAATGAATTTGTTGTGTTGTCACTTTATGTGGATGAAAGAAGGAAACTTCCCGTGGCCGAGCAAACTGTCGTCAGCTTAAACGGTTCTGATAAATCGATCGTGACGGTAGGAGATAAATGGTCAACTTTCCAGATAGTGAATTTTGGCGCTACTTCACAACCGCAATACGCTATGCTGAGCCCGGATGAAAAAGCGTTGACAAAAACAAAATTCTATACTCCTGATCCTGCTGAATTTGCCGAATGGCTCAAATGTGGCCTTGAAGCTTATCAAAAGATAAAAAAGTAAGCGATTAATGACTTAGAAAAGAGTAAAAGGAAAATGCCTTGTCATTGAACAAGGCATTTTAATTAGGCGTCATTCTGTATCAACCTACCGCGGCAAGCGTGAAAACTCTTTTTCGAATTAAGAACTTTCGGATCCGGTCAGAGATACAGAATGACAAGAACGGCCTCTCCCGTCCTCTCCGGAGGAGAGGGGTTAGAGAGCAATTTGTTTTTGCATCATCAGTTTGCGCAGGTTGATCAAACCATAACGCATACGTCCTAATGCTGTATTGATACTGCAATTGGTTGCAGCAGCGATCTCTTTAAAACTCATGTCGGCATAATGGCGAAGGATGATCACTTCCCGCTGATCTTCGGGCAGGCGCTGGAGCATGTCACGAACACGGTCATGGCTTTGCCTTTTCATCATGGTTGTCTCAGCGCTGTCTTCAGAGAAGTTCAGCACTTCGAAAATATCTTTATCCTCACCATTACGAATGGTTGGTGTGCGCTTCACTTTGCGGAAATGATCCACGCAAAGATTGTGTGCGATACGCATGGCCCAGGGAAGGAACTTTCCTTCTTCCGTATAGCGGCC
>DASVNY010000218.1:0-4467 GCA_036383615.1 Chitinophagaceae bacterium | reverse complement strand
GTTCATTTCTCCCAAACCTTTATAACGCTGCACATTCACCGAATCTTCTTTTCCGCCAGATAATTTTACTACCCATGCTTTGCGTTGCTCTTCATTCCAGGCATATTCCGCTTCTCTTCCTTTTTTCACCAAGTACAATGGCGGTTGAGCGATATATACATAACCCTGCTCCACGAGTGCGGTCATATACCGGTAAATGAACGTAAGGATCAATGTGGCGATATGTGAACCATCCACATCGGCATCGGTCATGATGATGAGCTTATGATAACGAAGCTTACTCAGGTCAAGCGCCTTTGGATCTTCAGGTGTTCCGATTTTCACACCCAATGCAGTGAACATATTCCTGATCTCCTCGTTGTCGTAGATCTTATGTTCCATTGCTTTTTCCACGTTGAGGATCTTACCTCTTAATGGAAGGATCGCCTGGAAACTTCTGTCACGACCCTGCTTGGCAGTTCCACCCGCCGAGTCACCCTCAACCAAGAACAGTTCACAACGTTCAGGATCACGATCAGAACAATCGGCGAGTTTACCCGGCAAACCACCACCAGTCAATACTGATTTACGTTGAACGAGCTCTCTTGCTTTTCTGGCAGCAGCTCTTGCCTGTGCCGCAAGAATAACTTTTGAAACAATATTCTTTGCTTCTTTTGGATTTTCTTCCAAATAAGCTTCCAATACTTTTGATACAGTGGAATCAACCACACCCATCACTTCATTATTACCGAGCTTGGTCTTTGTTTGTCCTTCAAACTGCGGCTCCGGCACTTTTACAGAAATGATAGCGGTTAACCCTTCACGAAAATCATCACCTTCAATTTCTACTTTGGCTTTTTCAAACAAACCATTCTTATCGCCATAACTTTTGAACACTCTTGTCAATGCACGACGAAAACCGGAAACGTGTGTTCCGCCTTCAATGGTATTGATGTTGTTGACATAAGAATAAATATGCTCATTATAGCTGTCGTTATAGCTCAATGCCACTTCAGCGGCAACATTGGTATGTTCATCACGACCTTCAACATAGATAACTTTTGGGATAAGCGCATTGCGGCCCGCATTGTTATCCATCATTTCCACGAACTCAACAATACCGCCTTCGCTGTAAAAACTTTTACTGTAGGTATTGTCCTTATCATCTTTTTCACGAAGGTCCTGGAGATTGATACGAAGGCCACGGTTGAGGTAAGCCAGTTCACGCAAACGACCTTCAAGAATATCTTTATTGTAAGTGGTGGTAATGAAAATTGTTGAGTCGGGCCAGAAATGAACCCTTGTTCCTCTTTTATCACTGCTGCCCACTTCACGAACGGGATATTGAGGGATGCCGATCTGGTATTCCTGTTCAAACTGCTTTCCTTCACGATAAACGTTAACATGCAGGTGCGTACTTAATGCATTCACGCAACTTACACCCACACCATGCAAACCACCTGATACTTTATATGAATCTTTATCAAACTTTCCACCGGCATGCAAAACGGTCATTACCACTTCAAGTGCTGAACGTTTTTCTTTGGGGTGCATATCGGTTGGGATACCGCGACCATCATCTTCTACTGAAATGGAATTATCCTCGTGTATTGTGACGGCAATATTTTTACAATAACCGGCGAGGGCCTCGTCAATAGAGTTGTCAACTACTTCATAAACGAGATGGTGCAAACCTTTCACACCAATATCACCAATATACATGGCCGGACGCTTACGAACGGCTTCCAAACCTTCTAAAACCTGGATACTATCAGCGCCATAACTATTACTCACTGCCGGTTTTTTTTGCGTTGTTTCTGTACTCATAAAGGGGGTAAAATCCTGTCGTTAAAGACTCAAAAATCAGGACTGGCAAATGTACGAAAATGCACCCGGCTAACCGGCTTTTAAGCACCCTTTTTTATACCCGTTTTTGGGCTTTTTAATGGGTGGTTAAAAGCTGTTGGGGTCTTAATAATTGATCATTGAAAATTGTTCACTGAGCATTGTCTGAATAACTCATTTGGCGGGCATATCCTCATCGCAGGGCGAGGAAAATGCTCAATTTTCAATGCTCAATGTTCAATTTTCGTTGGCCTGGGCACGGCCAGCCACGGGAAAAATCCCGTTTTTTTATGAGGAAAGACCCTTGGAACCAGGATAGCTGCGATGCTACTTTCGGTATATGATTGTTTGGCATGCAGGGACAATGACCGGGAATGCTGAAAACCGGAATAATAAACAGAGTAGGCAGGAAAAATTGAAAAAATGCACAAAACAACAATACTGATGAGCATGCTTGTTTTTTTAATGAGCTTTACAACCAGTGATCCGGGTATTTATGAAAAGAACCAGGATGGATCAGCTTTCCGAAAGAAATATATTAATGTTACCGTAACAGCTACAAATGGATGCACTGTACAGATACAAGGTTATGTTGAACATACCATGCTGCCTCCGAAACTGGATGGGTTTGAAGGAACTATTACCATTGGCGGTTCCTCACAATGCCCGCATATTACATTAACGATTCAATGGCACGGCAAGGCAAGATCACCCGGCAAGGTGGGCCTGGCTTTGGATAATGATGAACTATGTTCTGTTACAAAAAGCCAGTGGACCGCCGAGAGTAAAGAAATTGAGGCTGTTTTAAATGATGATTCTTTAAACGCCGCATTTGTGTCAGCCATAAAAGAAGGAGAGTGTAAGTGACAAGGTGGGTTAATATGTATAACAGCCCAGTTAAGTTTCATTGGGCTGTTATTTTAACTGTTACAAAACTCAGTAAATGATAAAGGCCTTCAGCATATTATTTTGTCTTATCCTGTTTCACAATGGTGGCTATGCCCAGGTCCATAGGGCGAGGTATGAGTGCTTGTTGGGTGGTCAGATAAACATTCCCGACTCAACAGGTAGCTCAAATGCGGGTAATACCAGGTTCCCCCTAATTACCCGCATTTCTTACGATTTACAGGCAGATGAGAACTACCTGTATATAAGCAGTAAGATCATAAGCTCACTGGCTATTCCAGCAGCTGATGTAGAAAACAAGGCATCGTATTCACGTGTGATCATTGATCTGAAAAAAGAGATCGCTTATTTCCCCGAGGAAAAGGAGTATAAGAGAGTAAAAAAATACCAGGTCATCGGAACATGTGTTACCGACTCAATTGGTAATAAGCTAAACGGGATAGATTCATTAACGCTTGTTCAATTCAGCAGCAAAATGCCATGGTTTGTTAGCCCCGGAGTTATTCTTCACAATAGAGATTGCGGTGGAATAACCCATATTAAAACTTCAGACTACACTATTAAACTGATCAGTTATGACACTGCCGGTACAGGCGGTTTAAATTATAGCGATCTGTTCAAGAAAATAGATATCAACTTAATTAAAAAGTATTATGAGTTTTTTTAAGTGAGAGTGTTATTCTTCAAAGCACAGTTTTGCTGGAGAAATATCGCCTATTTCTTAACGATCTGTGCAACGAGGTCGCCTTCTGCGCAAACCTTATTGCCGACATAAGCAGTGCCTCTCATCTCGCAGATACCACGGCGTATAGGAGCCGATAGTTCCATTTTGAGAATAAGTGTATCGCCCGGTCTCACCATGTGTTTGAACTTACAATTATCAATCTTGATAAAATAAGTATCATATTGTCCGCCGCCACTGAGGTTGATGGCCAGTATGCCGCCACATTGAGCCAGCGCTTCTATTTGTAATACGCCCGGCATAACAGGATTGCCCGGGAAATGTCCCTGGAAGAACCATTCATTGTAGGTGACATTTTTTATTCCTACAATATGGGTGTCCGTTAATTCAATGATCTTATCAACAAGTGCAAATGGAAAACGATGTGGTAATGTTTTTTCAATGAACTGCTGATCGTAAACCGGTGGTTGGGAAGGATCATAAACAGGTATGCCTTTAGTGTGTTTATTCTTTTTGATGTATTGCTTTATTTTTTTAGCAAACTCAACATTGCTGCTATGCCCCGGGCGGTTTGCGATTATCCTTGCTTTAATGGGATAACCGATCAAAGCCAAATCACCTACCACATCCAGTAATTTATGTCTTGCAGGCTCATTGGGAAAACGCAGTTCCAGGTTATTCAAATATCCTTCACTTTTTACTTCGATCGTATCCTTGCGGAATATTTTTTTCAACCGCTCCATTTCTTTGTCATCAACGGGTTTGTCAACGATCACAATAGCATTGTTGACATCACCACCTTTGATCAGGTTGTTGTCAAGCAACATTTCCAGTTCATGCAGAAAACAAAATGTGCGGCAGGGAGCGATCTCTTCTTTGAAATCATTGATATGTTTCAGCCCGGCATGCTGTGTGCCCAGCACGGGTGAATTGAAATCGATCAATGTCGTGATATTGTATTCCATGGCAGGCATGGCCACCATTTCAACTCTTTTCTTTTCGTCGTAATAATAAATATTTTCATCAATGCTGTACCAGATCTTGGCAGCGTCCTG
>DASVNY010000217.1:0-3904 GCA_036383615.1 Chitinophagaceae bacterium | reverse complement strand
GAAGCAATATGATCTCAGTCATTTTGATATATTGTTTCTCGCCGGTGAGCGCTGCGATCCTCCTACTTATTATTGGATAAAGGACCTGCTGCAAAGGCCGGTGATCGATCATTGGTGGCAAACAGAAAGCGGCTGGCCTATGCTCGGTATTATGATGGGTGTTGAACAATTACCAGCCAAAGCAGGCGCAGCAGGATTACCCGTTTGCGGATATGATATAGAGATCTTTTCAGAAGATGGAGAAGAACTGGCAGCCAACATAGAAGGATCGGTAGTAGCAAAATTGCCAATGCCACCGGGTTGTTTGCCCACGCTATGGAAAAATGATGAACGATTTAAAAAAGGTTATCTCGAACGTTATCCCGGTTATTATTTAACTGGCGATGGGGGACATAAAGATGAAGATGGTTATGTGTATATCATGGGTCGCATTGATGATGTGATCAATGTAGCGGGACATCGGTTGAGTACAGGACAAATGGAAGAAGTGGTAGCAACACATAGTTGCGTGGCCGAATGTGCCGTGGTGGGCATTGCAGATGAAATGCGTGGTCAGCGCCCGGTTGCATTGGTATTATTAAAAGATGGAACAAGTATAGAGGAGTTCAAACTCGAAGAAGAATTGATCGGATATATAAGAGAAAGGATCGGCGCTGTCGCTTATTTTAAAAATGCAGCCATTGTAAAACGGTTACCCAAAACCCGTTCAGGAAAGATCCTTCGCAAGATCATTTGCAAAATCGCAGATGGCACTGAGTATGCAATTCCTTCCACGATCGATGATCCGCTTATACTTACTGAGATAGCGGAGAAGTTGAGAGAGCGTAAAATTGGAATGGCTTTTCAGTGAGAGAGGCTGTGAGCTTCGGGCTCGTGGCTTATAGCTCACAGCTCATGGCTTGTATTCTACTTACCTTTACCCCATGTTAGAAATCGTCATCGACGCCCGTAACGCGGCGATCAGCCAATCAATGAAAGTGAAACGCATTTTGCCTTTTCGTCAAAAGCGAATGGTGGGGCCTTTTATTTTTATGGATCATGCGGGACCGGTTACTGATATGCCTTCCAATGCTTCTTCGCTTGATGTATTGCCGCATCCGCATATAGGGCTTTCAACCGTGAGTTATCTTTTCGGCGGGCAGGTAACGCATCGTGATAGTTTGGGAGTGGAGCAGATCATTCGCCCGGGTGAAGTGAACTGGATGACAGCAGGCAGGGGTATTGCTCATTCGGAAAGATTTGAAGATCCATCCGCTCTCGCCGGTGGTGAATTGGAAATGATACAAACATGGGTGGCATTGCCTGAAAAGGATGAAGAGTCTGCACCATCATTTAACAACTATGTTCCTGAACAACTTCCCATATTTACAGACAAAGGAGTGTGGATGCGATTGATCGCCGGCAATGCTTATGGCTTACGTAATGATGTAAAAACAAATTCACCTTTATTTTATTTGCATGTGATACTCGATGCAGGCGCAAGATTTAGTTTGCCGAAAGAACATTCGGAAAGAGGATTTTATATTGCTAAAGGCAGTCTGGAATTAAGCGGCACTACTTACAGAGAAGGACAAATGCTGGTGTTTAATAAAGGCGCCGATCCTGTCATTTTTGCTAAAGAGCCAACAACACTGATGATGCTCGGTGGTGAACCACTGGGAGAACGTTTTATCTGGTGGAATTTCGTTTCTTCCCGCAAAGAAAGGATCGAGCAGGCAAAAGAAGACTGGAAACAGGGTCGTATCATTCTTCCCCCGAATGATGATAAAGAGTTTATCCCGTTGCCGGATGATAAAACAAAACCTGCCGGCGGGCCAAGGCCAGGGCCGCTTTCGTAGGGACTGATACTTTGCTATGTCGAGCGATCCTTTAATGAATCGAGAGACATAAGGTTTCCAGCGAGACATACCTCGGCTATTGTTTCAAGAAGCGAGAGTGTGATTATTTGCCGCCTCGGTATGACAAAGCCTTTCTCTATAGAAGAGAGAGTATGCTCTTTGCCGCCTCGGTATAGCAAGTAGTCTTGTTTAGTCAAGCACTAATCTCTTCGCCAGCTTCTGCGCTTTTAATGCAAGCTCCGTTGCAAGAAAACAATGTTCCTGGGTCATCGCTGTTTCTGTACGGTTCAATATATCATTTACCAATTGCTCACCGTAAGGAAGTGGAGTATTGCTGCAATCAATGTATTGCGTTTCTTTTCCATTCACCAAAAAAAGATGATTGCCGCCCTCTCTTCCTCCAATATCAATGTTCTTCCTAATCTCGATAAAACCTTCTGTGCCGAGTATGGTCAGTCGGCCATCTCCCCATGTTTTTAAACCATCAGGTGTAAACCAATCCACTCTTATATAGCCTGTGCCCTTATTGCCTTTCAGCACCACATCGCCAAAGTCTTCAAATTGCGGGTATTGCTGATGGGCAATATTTCCTGTTTGCGAGGAAACAATTTCAGCGTTTGTTGAACCGGTAAAATAAAGGAACTGGTCAAACTGGTGAGAGGCGATATCCGTAATGATACCACCGAAATATTTTTTATCAAAGAACCATTGTGGTCTTGTTGCTGTATTCATGCGGTGAGGACCCAGGCCAACAGTTTGAATCACTCTGCCAATAGCGCCAGCCTTTACTAATTCTCCTGCTTTCACGGTAGCCCTGTTCTCCAGTCGTTCGCTATACATGATAGAATAGATGCGACCGGTTTGTTTTTGCACCCTGCGCACTTCGGTTAATTGTTTCAATGAAGTGATACCGGGTTTGTCAGACATATAATCTTTTCCATGCTGCATTACCTGTATGCCCAGCGGGGCTCTTTCATTGGGGGTGATAGCGCTAACTACCAAATGAATGGATTTGTCTTCGAGTATCTCTTTTATATCATCTGCTTTTTTTGCCTGCGGATATTTTTTTGCAAACGCTTCAGATAAGTCAGGTTCTTTTGCATGAAAGGAAACAAACTTGCCACCACCACGTATTACGGCATCCACCTGCGAATAGATATGGCCATGATTGATTCCAATAACGGAGAAGTTTATTTTTGGATCAATATGTTCTTTCACATTCTCCGGGGCTTCATTTTTTTGCTGCACAGCATCATTGCCCAATAAATTTTTTGGCAAAACAGAAAGCAAACCGGCTGCAGATGTTGCGGCAGTGGCTGAACGGATAAATTTCCGGCGATCGAGTTTGGCTGGTTTCATATCTGAACTTTATAGTTTTCAAATGTATAACAGTCCTGGAATTCATAGCACTATGCCGCCAGGTGACTTACGGCACTCAAATTGTATAGTTAAACAAAACAATTTGTATGACCCTCACAGAATTCATTATTCTCCTGGTTATTGCCGCCATATGTGGTGGCGTTGGACAATCACTCGCGGGATATGACCTTGGTGGTTGCCTGGTATCAATTGTTGTTGGATTCATCGGCGCTTATATTGGGATGTGGCTGTCAGGTAAACTGGGTTTACCCGAATTGCTGGCGTTGAATATTGGTGGTAAAACATTCCCGATTATATGGGCCGTGATCGGTTCCGCCATATTTACCCTGATCGTGGCGCTAATACGAAAAGGCGTGTCGGGCCGCCGTCTTTAAGAGCTGTCCAAATTTTGAATTATCAGAACACGGATAGCACGGATTCAAAGGATCTTCACGGATCTTCACGGATCTTTTTGAGGATTTATTATCTGTGTTCCTTTCACTATAAAAAGAAAAGCCCCGCATTTCGATGGCGGGGCTACAGTTATTATAAAAGCAAAATTCTTATTTACTCATTACTCATCACTGATCACTCTTTCTACACATCAAGCTTAGCGTATTTTGCATGGCTCTCGATAAATTCTCTTCTAGGCGCCACTTCATCACCCATCAGCATACTGAAAACCCTGTCTGCTTCAGCGGCGCTTT
>DASVNY010000216.1:0-3423 GCA_036383615.1 Chitinophagaceae bacterium | reverse complement strand
GTGCAGGTGAACCAGGCCAAAACAAGACAACGTGACCGCGGTTTTTTTGCGCAGGAAGAATTTAATTACAATGATATCGCAATTATCACAGCGGGTATTCGCGGTGATAAATCATCCAGGAACGGAGATGCCAATAAATTGTATTTCTATCCCAAAGTATCCGGTGCTTTTAATATTCATCAACTTCCATCATGGGGCTCCGGCAAGATCAACCAGTTGAAGGTAAGAATAGCCTATGGCCGTTCAGGAAATTTTGCACCATTCGGCGCTATCTATACTCCATTGGTACCGGCTGTTTTCAATGGAACAACGGGTTCACTCATCGGGCTTGTGCAGGGTAATGACAAGCTGAGCCCGGAAACACAAAGAGAACTCGAGACCGGTATTGATGTTGGTATCCTTCGCAACAGGATCAGTCTAGAACTTACTTATTACAATAAAAAAGTAGAGGACCTGCTGCTGAATGTGCAAGTGCCAACTTCATCAGGCTTCACTACAGCATGGGATAACGTGGCTTCAATTAAAAACAGGGGTTTTGAAATTGGATTAAACGCTACGCCGGTAATCACCACTGATTTCAAATGGGTGTCACAGATCAATTTCTGGAAAAACAAAGCAGAAGTTACCGAACTGAATGTGCCTGCATTTAATACCGGTGCTTTTGGTGCTACACTTGGAACATATCGCATTCAAAAAGGAAAAAGCCCAACACAGATCGTTGGCATCCCCGGGCCCGGTGATAAAGTAGATACAGAATCGGGTCTTGGTGTTTTTGGTGATGCTGAACCGGATTTTCAAATGTCATTCACACAAAATCTTACTTATAAAAGATTCCAGTTTACAGTGCTGATGCATTGGAAAAAAGGCGGTGAGAATATCAACCTGTCAACATTGTTGTCTGATATTTTTGGGACATCACCCGACTTTGATGATAAATCACTCGACCCTGCCGGAACGATGACAAACGGGAACTACCGCCTCAATGCGTTGGGCACATCTGCCGGCCCATGGGTAGAAGATGCCGGTTATTTCCGTGTTCGTGAGATCGGGTTAAGTTATATGTTACCAAAAACCTGGTTCAAAAACATTGCGGATGTAAAAATTGGCTTCTCAGGACGTAACCTGTTCAATTGGTTCAAGTATAGCAGCTATGATCCTGAAGTAAGCAATTTCGGAACGAATGCTATTTCCAGCAATGTGGAAGTAACACCTTTCCCTTCGGCAAAGAGCTTCAATTTCGATCTTACTGTTAACTTTTAAAGAAAGCAACGGATTAATAATCTCAAAAAAGATATTTATGAAATATACATATCAACTAATAAAAAAGCTGGCTGCAATCACATTGCCACTGGTTTTATTTGCAACGTCGTGCAGGGTGGAACCCCTGGATGATCCCAACAACCCAGGCCTTGGTCCTATTTCTCAAAATCCAACAAAGGGGGAAGTGCAAAACCTTGTAACAGGTATTGAATCGGGTATGCGTGATAATATGGGTTTTTATTGGGATGATGTAGGCGTTATCGGTCGCGAATTCTATCGTTTCTCAGGTTCTGATCCGCGGTTTACTTCAGACTTGTTAGGAAAAGGAACGGCGGTTCTCGATAATAATACTTTTTACACGACTAATCCTTTTGCGGCAAGATACCGTGTTATAAAAAACACCAATATCCTGCTGGCGGGACTGACCAATACAACATCAGGTGATATCAGCGCTGCGCAAAAAACAATTGGTAAAGCGTATGCGAATACGATCAAGGCGCATGAACTATTGATGGTATTGAATCTTCAATACAATAATGGTGTGCGGGTGGATGTGGCCGATCCTGATGCACTGGGACCTTTTTTGTCAAAAGATCAATCGCTTGACGCTATTCTTGCATTACTCAATGGAGCTTATACGGATCTTACTGCCAATAGCGGCGTGAGTTTTCCATTCAATACCACATTGCAGGGTAATGTAGCTGGTGAATTTGCAAAATTCAACCGGGCACTGGCAGCAAGAGTATTGGTATATAAAAGCGATTGGAGTGCGGCACTCACTGCATTGAACAATTCTTTTTTCAATATCAATGGTGATTTAAAAGCAGGTGTGTATTATACGTATTCTTCTGCAGGAGGGGACCAGTTAAATCCCATGTTCTATCCATTGAACTCTAGTGGTGAAACAAGAGTGGCACAACCATCATTTATCGCCAATGCCGAAGCAGGTGACACAAGGTTGAATAAAGTTTCTCTTAGAACTTCTTCAACCACGCAGGATGGATTGACCAGCAGCTATGATTTTTTTGTTTATAAATCAAATACTGATAAAGCGCCAATCATTCGGAATGAGGAATTGCTGCTGATCTATGCGGAAGCAAAAATTCAATTGGGAGGCGCCGGCAATTTTGGCGATGCAAAAACCGCGTTGGATAAAATACGTGTGGCTGCAAATCTTTCTCCCTATGCAGGTTCACTTACACAGGCTCCTATGATAGACGAGATGCTTAAGCAAAGAAGATATGCATTGTATGGAGAAGGACACCGTTGGATCGATATGCGTCGTTACAACAGACTGGCTACATTGCCTATTGACCGGGCGGGCGATGATGTATGGACCCAATTTCCAAGACCGGCTAATGAGTGATTTGCGAGGATAATTATGTGAAACAAGAAGCCTCTGATCAGTCCGGGGCTTCTTATTTTAATTGGCAGCACTAAATAATGAGTTCACTATATTTTGCCTAACTTGTCAGTCTTAATTGTTAAGACTGACTTTATTTACAACTGATCATTGCTATGAGAGGAAAAGTGCTGAAGTTAATGACGGCGATCGCTGTCTTACTTATAGAATCCGGCTCACTGCCTGCTCAAAGCTTTTCATTCAACTGTTCCCGCGATACGATAATCCCGGGATGTTCACCTACTCCTTGTTTTACTTTACGAAGCCTGCTTCCTGATCTGAAAGGACTGTCGGATAGTTATTCAATCAACCCCATTCAAACGGGAGGAGGAAGTTGCTTTCCTGTTTATTCCAACCCTGATATTCCCGGCAATCCTACCAACCTAACCATCGATGATCGTTATACTGCTCCTATTAGTATTGGATTTGCTTTTCCATTTTTCGGAACACCCTATACTAACCTGATCGTAAGTACAAATGGGGTTGTGTCTTTTGACATATCAAAAGCAGGGCTGTTTGCACATTATAACATTATTAATGGGGGCGTTCCGCAAAATCTTCCAAGCACATTTTATGACAGGGCAATTATTATGGGTGTGTATCATGATTTGAATCCTTCGGCGGGCACTTCACTCGGGCAAAGGATTCAATACACGACTGTTGGAGCGGCGCCACATAGGAAATGGATATTGAGTTTTTACAAGGTTCCACTATTTAATTGCGAAAGTTTAATTGAAAATACCCACCAGATCGTTTTGTAC
>DASVNY010000215.1:0-1642 GCA_036383615.1 Chitinophagaceae bacterium | reverse complement strand
CCATTTTTACTCGAAGGCATCGGCAGTTTGGCCAAGATCAGGTCAGGCGAATATAGTTTCGCAGGCGCTTCAGCAGTAAGTAAACTAAAAGATAGCTTCTCTAAAGAAACTGTTGCTACTTCCGCCACCGAAGAATCATTTAGCAGTGTAGAGCAGTCAATGTCAAAAAGGGCAATAAAATTGGATTGGAAAAAACCAGCACTGGCCGGTCTTGCGTTGTTAGGAACCGCATTAGCGATCTGGGGTGGCTATACTGTATATAAAAAAGCCGCATCGAAAAATCAAATAGCAAGCATCAGCACACCTGAACCATTAGCTGCCGCGTATATCCCGGATACATCTACCATTGTTAAACCAGACAATAATATTATTACAAAACCTTCAGCACCGGCAATACCTGCCGGCAATTATAAATTTGTATTGGAAACAGCTGGCAAAACAAGAGCTTTTGACCGTTACGCAAGACTTAAGAACTACCAATGGAACGTGCAGATGGAAACGAATGATTCAGTAAAATATAAGCTCTACCTGCTTTTTCCAACCGCAGATACAACCAAAGTTCTTGACTCACTCACAGCACTCAACGGCCGGAGAGTTTATATAGAGAATAACCAACCTTAATGCGCGGAGTGTCGGGAGTATTGCGCCTGACACGCACTCAACCCATAGCTATTACTCCGTAAACGCCACTGATCTTTGCGAATAATATTTAGTTGCCAAATAAGCAAGCGGTAGTCCAATAGCAATGATCAATATTCCTGCACTTATCATCACATTGGTTAGCTTAAAAGGTATTGATGGTGTGTTGCTCAATGGCAAAACAATCCTGTTCATAATGAACCAAACCAAAAGTCCATATACAACACCGGAAAGTATTTTGTATTGGCTGATCAATTTGATCTTTGAACATAGCATAAAGAAGATAACCGTAAAGGTTAACGCGATCATATAATGAAACAACAACCCCGCTGCGGCCATTGAAGTTCCTCCTCCAAAAGCTTTTCTTCCAAAAACACCACTGGCTACAAATTTCAAGACCGCATCAGGTTTTGTATTGGACTTTATGTAAGCGCTTATAAAAGCGGCTAAGATATCAGCAGTACCTACTATTAACCCTGATAATAAGATGGCTGGCAGTAATCGTTTTGGCATATACTCAATGAAGATACACGAATTGATCATTTCGCTGCATCAGCGTCTTACTTGTCTTTTTCGTAGCAACGCTTCCAGGAAATAATAATCCGCATAGATCAGCGGCACATCCACTTCACTGTTAACAGGTTTATGCCCCGTGCTATGCAGTAAAATGAATCCTTTATTCTTTCCCACAGGTGAGCGATAATGTTTGACAAGGCTATTAAGCATAGCATCAGCGAAAGACCTGTATTGCTTACCATTCTTCGAATAATCTTTAAGTTCATATAAGGCCGATGCAATGATAGCAGCGGCTGAAGCATCACGGGGTGGAGAACTGCTATCCGGGGCATTAAAATCCCAATATGGGATTTTATCAGAAGGCATCCGGGGATGATCCATCAGAAAAGCTGCAATGTTTTCTGCCTGTTTCAAATAAACCGGATCCTTTGTTTCTCTATAGCACATTGTATAACCGTATAATGCCCATGCCTGTCCCCTCGCCCAT
>DASVNY010000214.1:0-4332 GCA_036383615.1 Chitinophagaceae bacterium | reverse complement strand
ACCTGCGGCTGGCATATCATGGTCTTCGGGCAAAAGACAAATCTTTCAATGCAAAATTTGAAACTGATCTTGATGAAAATGTCGGCCAAATAAATGTAATGCCACAGGAGCTGGGAAGGGTTATCCTGAATTTGATCAATAATGCATTTTATGCAGTGAATGAAAAGCAGAAAATGAACCTTGTGGGGTATGAACCGACTGTAACAGCAATTACAACCAAACAGAATAGTAAGATTGAGATCAGGGTTAAGGATAATGGCAATGGCATTCCTCAAAAGATACTGGATAAGATCTTTCAACCATTTTTTACAACCAAACCAACCGGGCAGGGAACCGGGTTGGGATTGAGCATGGCCTATGATATCATTACCAAAGGGCATAGCGGAGAGTTGAAAGTGGAAACCAAAGAAGGAGAAGGAACAACATTCATTATACAATTACCAACAAGTTAGAACCAGTATGAAATTGATCCTTAAATTATTGTTGCTTTTATCTTTGCCTGTATTTGCACAGGCACAGTATGTCGATAGTTTGCGCGAAGCTTTCTGGCAGGCGAAAGAGGATTCTGTAAAATACGATCTTGGCAAAACCCTGTATGATTACTACGAAGAGACAAACAAAGATTCTGCTCTTTATTACGCTGAGCTGGACCTGGAGCTTGCACGAAAAAATAAACACAAACTTGCGGAAGCCTACTATCTTGATAACACTGCTTACCAGTTAATTGGTATGGGCAGGTTTGCCGATGCACTTAAATATGTGCTGGAGGCATTTGAAATTGTTGAAGATCCACGTAATGAAACCAAGTCTAAATGGACACTGTTTCTTCATCCTTTTAATGGGAGTGACAGGCTTTTGATACTTGCTTATACACACCACATGTTTGCCATATTAATGCGGGAAACCCAGAATATAGCGCAAGAGCTATACCACTACAATGAAGCAAGGAGAATAGCTTCTGAGATCGGGCACCCGGTGAGACAAATGTTGGCATCTATGAATCTTGGCAGAAGCTACACTGCAGTTAATAAACTGGATTCAGCATTGTACTTCACGCAGGAATCGGAGCAGCTCACTTTAAAAACAGGGTTTAAAAAATACCTTGGCCAGGTGCTCCTCACATTTGGAAATATCTATTTTGAAAAAAATGACTTTCCAAAAGCGTTGGATGGATACCGTAAAAGCATGTACGCGTCAATAGAAGCAAATAACCTCAATGGGCTCTGCAATGCTTATTATTTCCTGGCAAAGTATTTTATTGCTACAGGCAAAAAAGATTCTGCACGGTTTTATTCAACGAAAAGCCTTGAGGTGATGAAACAGTTGGGGGCGGTGAGATGGTTCAGGGTTAACCTGGGCACAGTGTATGAAACAGTATATCAATCTTACAAAATGAGCAATCAAACAGATAGTATTTTAAAGTACCAGGAACTCACATTGCTCGTTAAAGACAGCTTATATAAATCGAGGATCAAAAATCTGACTGATTTCCAGGCGGTCACCTTAGATGAACAACTTCGCCTGCAAAATATAGAAAAAGAAAAGATCACTTACCAGAACAAGATCAGGACTTATTTTTTCCTGGCTGGTATTGCTGTTTTATTATTATTGGCCGGCATATTTTACAGGAATAACAGGCAGAAGCAAAGAGCAAATAAAATTCTTGAGAATACATTGAGTGATCTAAAATCCACGCAATCACAGTTAGTTCAATCGGAAAAGATGGCGAGCCTCGGTGAACTTACTGCGGGTATTGCCCATGAAATACAAAACCCGTTGAACTTTGTCAATAACTTTTCGGATGTAAGCAATGAGTTGATAAAGGAGATGGTTGAGGCTGTTAATAAAGGAAACACAGCAGAAGCGAGTTCAATCGCACAGGATGTTCAGCAAAACCTGGAAAAGATCCTTCACCATGGCAAAAGAGCTGATGCAATTGTAAAAGGTATGCTTCAGCATTCAAGAACCGGTAGCGGGCAAAAAGAACCAACAGATATTAATGCCTTGTGTGAAGAATACCTAAGATTGGCTTATCACGGACTGCGTGCAAAAGACAAATCTTTCAATGCAAAATTTGAAAGCCACTTTGACAATTCAATTGGAAAGATCAATATCGTTCCGGAGGATATGGGCAGGGTGGTGCTCAATTTGATCAACAATGCATTTTATGCAGTGAGTGAAAAACAGAAAATGAACCTTGCCGGGTATGAGCCGACTGTTACAGTAATTACAGCCAAACAAAATGGTAAGATTGAGATCAAGGTTATTGATAATGGCAATGGTATTCCTCAGAAGATACTTGATAAGGTCTTTCAACCATTCTTTACTACTAAGCCAACGGGACAGGGAACAGGGTTAGGACTGAGTTTGGCTTATGATATCATTACCAAAGGGCATGGAGGAGAGCTAAAGGTAGAAACAAAGGAAGGGGAGGGAAGCGAGTTCGTCATCAGCATCCCGGCATAACAGACAGAAAAATTACAAAAGGATCAGGCGAAATTCACTAACTTAGGAAACCTTTATATCCCGCTCTGTGAGACCGCTTTATTAGATTCGGAATTTTAAAAAAATAATACCATGCCCAAATTTATTATTGAGCGAAATGTGCCGCAGGCGGGATCATTCACCCCGGAAATGTTGAGAGCAATGTCACAAAAATCAAGGGAAGTTTTATGTGCGCTGGGTTCAGAAATTCAGTGGATACATAGTTATGTTGCCGGCGATAAGATCTATTGCATTTATATGGCCCCTAGTGAAGAATTGATCCTGGAGCATGCCAAACGGGGTGGCTTTCCGGCAAACAGCATCACCAAAATTTCTACAGTGATCGATCCAATGACAGCTGAATAAGCTGGAGATCCTGTGTACGATTCTTTTTATTTTCTCAGGGTGTAATGGGTAAGTGAAATTTCCTTTTGCACCCTTCTTGTGTTTAATTACTATATTGTTTTGATGCGATAATCATTACCAGCATCTTTCTATCGGAATATCATGGGCAAGGATGAAATACAAAAACTGGAAGAGAGAAATGCAGCGCTGGAAAAAGAGCTGACAGAAAAGAACCGCAAGCTTGAGGTGGAAGCATCGCTTGAAACGGTTCGTGGCCGTGCCATGAATATGCGCAACAGTTCTGAGTTATCAGAAACATCGGCCTTGTTATTTCATGAGCTGCATCAATTGGGTATAAAAGCGATACGCACCGGTGTCGGCATCTTTGATGATCCGAATGATGCCATGGAGTTATGGATCACTTCGGTGTCCGATAATAAAGAAGTGCTGAGAGTGCTCGATTATTTTAGTTTGCATATTCACCGGGTATATGAAAACCTCATTTCCTGTCGCCAGCAACAACAACCATATGCCGTTACCGGGCTGAAAGGAAAAGAGCTGCGTGATTACTATCGGAGCATGTCCACTTATCTTTCTTTCGGGGATCAGCATCTGAATGAAGAAGAATTCTTTTATTCTTTCTTTTTTGACCAGGGAACACTGAATGTGATCAGCACAGAAAAGCTTAGCGAAGAAGAATGTGCAGTGATGATACAATTTGCCAGGGCTTTTGGTCTTATCTATACCCGTTTTCTTGATCTGCAAAAAGCCGAGGAACAAACAAGGGAAGTGATGAGAAAAACGGCGCTTGACAGGGTTCGTGCGGAAATAACTTCCATGCGAACGGCCGATGATCTTGAACATATCACACCGCTTGTCTGGCGCGAGCTGGTTACGATCGGCGTTCCTTTTTTCAGGTGTGGTGTTTTTATCGTGCGGGAAGATGAACAGTTGTTGCATGCTTATATGTCAACACCAGAAGGAAAGTCCATTGCTGTACTTCATCTTCCTTTTGGAGGCACAGAAATTACAAATATGATCGTTGATGGCTGGCGCAATCAAAAAGTGTATTCAAATCATTGGAATAAAGAAGAATTTCTAAGCTGGGTGCAATACATGCTTGAACAGGGTCAAATAAGCACAAAGGAACAATACCAGGCAGGAGATGATTCACCGGACCTGCTTTTCCTGCAATTCATTCCTTTTGCTCAGGGTATGTTATATGTGGGTAGTCATGAAATGCTGAATGTGGTGGAGATAGACATGGTGAAATCATTAGCCGATACTTTTTCTGTTGCCTATGCGAGATACGATGACTTTAAGCAATTAGAAGCGGCAAAGAACAGGATCGAA
Organism: Chitinophagaceae bacterium; assembly: GCA_036383615.1. Lineage (GTDB taxonomy): Bacteria > Bacteroidota > Bacteroidia > Chitinophagales > Chitinophagaceae > CADEDV01. The sequence goes on along the minus strand of DASVNY010000214.1, from coordinate 150 downwards.
ACAACATTGTTGGAGTTGAAAGCCACTCAATCACAATTGATCCAATCGGAGAAGATGGCTTCATTGGGAGAATTGACGGCGGGCATCGCGCATGAAATTCAGAACCCGTTGAACTTCGTGAATAATTTTTCAGAGGTAAGCAGTGAGCTA
>DASVNY010000213.1:0-8904 GCA_036383615.1 Chitinophagaceae bacterium | reverse complement strand
GAATTATTATTACCACCGCTGAACAGGTCCCTTAAGAAGCTGCCTGTATTACTACCACCACGACCTGAATTGTTATACGAGTCGTTACCATAACTATTGTTTGAGCCAGCACTGCTTCCTGTGCCCAATTTTCCGATTCGTGGAGTATAGGTATTATTAGTAAGTGAGTTATTATTGAATGTATTCAGGTTGAAGGTCCTTGGCTTTGAGTAGGTCGGGCTGCTCGGACTGATGATCACTGTACCTGCATAGTAAGGGTTGTGCGTGCAGTTCCAGTAAGTGTAAGGATTCCAGGGATTATAAATGCCCCAGGTATTATAATAACTATAGTTATAACGGCCTCCATAATAATACCAGTCGTCTAACTCGCTCCAACGGGTGCGATTATGTACTCTCATTCTTAAATAACGATCATCATAATATTCATCTGTGCCCTGGTAACGATCCCTGTCTTTTCTTTCTACACGAACATACTCGTCTTCCGGTGTAACCGGGGAAAAGTAAACGTCATCAGGTGTTTGACCGGTTTTGTAAGCGGTGCTGCAACTGCTGAAAGCAACTGCGGTAATGACTGCCAAGAGTAGAATTGAGGGTTTCATGGCAAATGGTTTAAGCGGTTTAAAATTGAAGTTACTACTTTTGTGCGACCGAAAAAATCACACAACCGTTTGAGTAACAAATATTCGACCATTGAGTGAGATTATTGCACTAATGGCTGTTAATTTAAAACTAAAGGTTACTGGTTGCTGGTTGTTTGTTTCTGGTCCGGGTATAAGTTATTAAACCTTTCTTATGAGCTACAAGAACCTTGAAATATGGAGGTTGGCAGATGAGTTGGTAGTGGAGATACATGAAATGACACTTACCAAATTACCAAAATTTGAAATGTATGAGGAAGGTTCACAGATCAGGCGATCTAGCAAATCGGTAAAATCAACGATTGTGGAGGGCTACGGAAGAAAGAGGTATAAGCAGGAATTTATCAAGTTTCTTGTTTATTCACTCGGTTCCAATGATGAAACACTGGATCATCTTGAAACGCTGTTTAAAACGAAGTCACTCGGGGATGAGACACTCTATGCTTATCTTCACGCCAAAATTGAATTACTGGGTAAGAAAATAAATCTTTTCATAAAAGGAGTAGATAATACCGAATGGGAAAAGTAAGCTGATCGGTATTAGATAACCAGCAACAAGAAACAAGTAACAAGCAACATGAGCAAGGAAATTACTTCGAGAGCAACGGACTATTCGCAATGGTATAATGATTTAGTATTGAAAGGAGGGTTGGCCGATTATTCTGCCGTCAGGGGCTGCATGGTCATCAAACCTTATGGCTTTGCATTATGGGAGAATATGAGAGATGGCCTGGACAAAATGTTCAAGGATACGGGACATATGAATGCTTATTTCCCCTTGTTCATTCCTAAAAGTTTTTTAAGTAAGGAAGCGGCCCATGTGGAAGGCTTTGCCAAGGAGTGCGCTGTTGTCACTCACTATCGTTTAAAGAATGATCCTAATGGCGGTGGTGTAGTGGTTGATCCTGAAGCTAAGCTCGAGGAAGAGCTGATCGTTCGTCCAACTTCAGAAACCATTATCTGGAACACTTATAAAGATTGGATACAATCTTATCGTGATCTGCCTTTATTGATCAATCAATGGGCAAACGTGGTGAGATGGGAGATGAGAACAAGATTGTTTTTGCGAACAGCAGAGTTTCTCTGGCAGGAAGGACATACTGCACATGCAACAAAACAAGAGGCAATAGAAGAGGCAGAAAAAATGCTGGAAGTGTATGCCACCTTCGCTGAAGAATTTATGGCAGTGCCGGTGATCCGGGGTATCAAAACTGCCAGCGAACGTTTTGCAGGAGCTGAAGAAACCTATTGCATCGAGGCACTGATGCAGGATGGAAAGGCATTGCAGGCAGGAACATCACACTTCCTCGGGCAAAATTTTGCCAAAGCATTTGATGTGAAGTTTAGCGATAAAGAAAACAAACTGGAATATGTATGGGCCACCAGTTGGGGAGTGAGTACAAGGCTGGTAGGTGCATTGGTGATGGCGCATAGCGATGACCAGGGATTGATTCTGCCACCCAGGATCGCCCCGCTGCAGGTTGTAATCGTTCCTATTTATAAAGGTGATGAGCAAAGAGCCGCCATTACTGCAAAAGCAAACGAGATCATCAAAGAATTAAAAGCATTGGGCATTCGGGTGAAATATGATGATAATGACAATGCAAGACCAGGATGGAAATTTGCTGAGTATGAAATGAAAGGTGTGCCTGTGCGGTTGGCCCTGGGGGCCAGGGACCTGGAAAAAAATGAAGTGGAAGTTGCCCGTCGTGATACCAAGGAAAAGAGAGTGGTATCTCTGGATGGTATTGCAAAGTTTGTTGAAGGGTTGTTGACAGATATCCAGCAGGGCATGTTCAATAAAGCCAAAACTTATCGTGATGAACATATAACCAATGCGGATAGTTGGGAAGAGTTTGAAAAACTGCTGGATGAAAAAGGCGGCTTTATCGCTGCGCATTGGGATGGCACCGCCGAAACGGAAGAAGCGATCAAGGATAAAACAAAAGCCACTATCCGTTGCATTCCTTTAAACAACCAGCAGGAAGAGGGGAAATGTATTTTAACTGGTAAAAATTCTGTACAAAGAGTATTGTTTGCAAGGGCTTATTAGTAAGTTAACTACCTGTGACTTCAAGAATTTGCCGGTTTGCTGTGGGCAGCTTACTTTTAGGCTACACCAAAATTTCTTGCAATGGAAGAAAATCAAGATCTCTTTGAATTCAAAGTAGATGATACGATGGCCCAGGAGATGAACGAAACCTCCCGGTGGTCAAGATTATTCAGCATCCTCGTTTTTATTTTATGTTCATTTTTTTTGCTGATCCTTATTGTGAAAGGCCAGCAACTGGCGGCTATCTTCTCTCTGCAAATGGCAACCAGTGAAAGCACAGCTGTGTTTTCCGTCATAATTATTTTTGTTGTTTTAGCGATGGCTGTCGTTGGTCTCATGATGTACTTCCTGCTTCGTTCTGCCAATAGAATAAAAGAGGGTCTCAGGCTGAAGGACCAGGAGCTTTTCAACCGTGGGTTGACAGACATGAAGACTTATTTCGCCATTTTCGGTGTTGTAAGCATACTTGGACTTTTACTAACTCTTCTTTCATTACTCTAAAATTTTTTTTATGCAGGAGCAAGACAATAATCTATTTTCTGATCTCAGCATTGATGAGTCAGCTAAAAAAAATATAGCAGGAATAGCATCATGGGCCATGATCATTGTGATCGTAGCTGTTATAGGATATGTTATAGAAGTAATTAGCTTGTTCACAGCTGGCAGCAGCCCGGTTGATCAAAGTGAAGGGTTTGGCGCTTATTTAAGAGTAGGTAGTGAAGGCGCCGGAAGCAAAATATTTGCTATTGTTATCGGCGTTGTGCTAAACTACTTTTTATATCGCTTTGCCGTTTTGGCAAAAAAGGGATTAGCTACAAACGGTATGGATGATGTGTCGGATAGTTTTCGTAACCTGAAGATCTATTTTGCTATTTATAGCATTTTAGTGATCATTGTTTCACTACTTATTCTTTTGGCTATTGTAGCAGTACTATAATAATTCGTTGACGGCTACTTTACAGAGAGGTAATTATAATCTTTCAACAAAACTTCTAATAAATCAAAGGGCGACAGGGAAGAATCAATTCCCAGGTGCCCTTTGATCTTTTCGGCCGCATTGGACGCCATATGAAAATCAGCTTTTCGTTTGGCTGTTTCCAGAATACTTTTAATAGCATTGATATCTCTGTCGCTCAATCGCATGATCTGCGGGAAAGAAGGCACATAATTATCTGACACTTCCTGGAAAACAGTTTCTTCAATATCCGATCTTGTATTGGTCCTGATGATAATCGTATGCGCAAGAATATCACCGATACGTTGCCCTTTTTTGGAAGAAACAACCAGCACCAGGTCGGTAATAAAATAACCTATCGAAAGGAGCAGCATAAACCAACCTTCTGCATGCTGGCCATCGGCTAATGAGCTTATCCCAAAGATCAGCAGGAACAGGAACCAGATATCCCGCAACACCCAGCGAATGAGAAACTGGCTCACTGATGGTTTCCCTCCATATTCATTCATTACTTTTAATTTCATTATTTTTTTACCCACACTTTGCCCGTTCAATCCGATTTCAAGCGCCAGGTGATAAAGTAATATGGGTAAACTTAATACCATCCATACCGCTGTGAGATCATGCCAGACATCTTCGTCCAGGAGATTACTTTTCCTCGCTATGGCGATAAGTATCTTGAAAGCGATCTTGAAATAAATAAAGAGAATGACAAAGTCTATGATCCATGCCAGCAGTCGCCTGTAAAATTCAGGAACATCGAATTCAAGGTCGATATTAAAATTGGTAGGTACTTTGATGGCGCCCATCAGCAACACATTTATAGCCGGTAAATTAGCTATTTTTTGGTTATTAATATTTCATGAGCAAAGTGGGAGGCAGTTGTAAAAAATAGTATTTTACAAGCCAAAGAATTACTCGTTGAGAGAAGCCCTTTTTATAAAGAAAAATAAAGATCGCTGGTTAAAGAACCAGCATGACCCATCCAAAGACCCGGATGAGATGGCGAAGGAGTTTTCGCAACTCGTCGAAGATCTTGCTTATGCTAAAACTTTCTATCCTGCAGGAAAGGTTACGCAGTATATTAATAATGAGGCTTCGAAGATCTACCTGGATATTTATAAGAACCGGAAAGAAGAATCCAATCGTCTTATTTCTTTCTGGAAATATGATCTGCCGCTTACGATCCGGAAACATCATCGTGTCGTTCTTTTTTCCTTCATCTTCTTTCTCATTTTTTTCTCTATTGGCTTTTTTACGGCCGTGCAGGATGAAGATATGCCGCGCCGCATCTTTGGGGATGGTTATGTTGATGAAACAATCAAAAACATTGAGAAGGGAAATCCTTTTGGTATCTATGAATCCGGCAACCCGTTTTTAAGCTGGTTACTGCTGATGATACATAATATACGGGTCTCCTTTATCATGTTTGCATCAGGCATCTTTTGCGGCGCCCCCACCTTGTATTTTCTTTCAGAAAATTCAACTATGCTCGGAGTGTACGATCATTTCTTTGCTTCGAGAGGGCATGGAATAGATTTTTGGCTCGTGGTGTTTGTACACGGCACCTTGGAAATAACCGCTTTGATCATTGCATCGGCAGCCGGGCTCGTTATGGGAAAAAGTTTCCTGTTTCCCGGAACGATAAAAAGACTCGACGCTTTTAAACAAGGTGCTAAAGATGGAGTAAAGATCATGGTTGGCCTTGTACCTGTGTTTGCCCTGGCGGCTTTTTTCGAAGGATTTATTACAAGACTCTATAATGATATTTCTATTCTCACAACGGTCATCGTTACATTATCCGTAGCGTTTGTAATATGGTATTTCATTATCTACCCGATCAGGCTTGGGCGTAGAATGAAATGTCAATTAAACGAGGAGGAAGTATAGTGCAGATATTGCTCACGAAATAACCGCTAATAAAACAGGCAGTTGTGAAAACAGCATGTTTGCTTGCCTGTTTATTCGTGACATTATTCGCTCCGGCACAGTTAACCGACACCGTGATCGATGGTGGTATAAGCGACACCGCTTATATTGACAACAATAATGAGCCGGATGATGAAGAAAGCCCGGTACCGGAAGAGAATCCCTTTATGAAAAAATGGATGGAAGGCGCTGGCATGGATTCCATCAGGCTGCGTCATTTACCGGATAGTGTTGTAAACGCATTGAAGCAACAGGAGGATTTTGAGTATGGCACTAAAACAGGAAATTCATCATCGGGTCAATCTTCATCCGGTGGTCAGTATGGCAATAAAACAACGACCCGTGAAAGAAATAGCGATAGTGAAACCAGCATCACCCCGGTGAAAAGAAACGGGTTGCAAATAGGATTGTGGGCCGTGATCATTGCAGGATTTGCGATCTTCCTGGTAATATGGCTCTCCGGCACCCTGTTCCGTAAAAAAACAAAAATGATCAGTGAAACGGAGACAGGAGAAATTACCGAGGATATTTTCGCGATCAATTACCAGAAAGAAATAGATAAAGCGGCTGCCAGTGGCAATTACCGGCTTGCTATACGACTGATGTTTTTGCGGCTATTAAAGAACATGTCGGAAAAAAATATTATCCGGTATAAACAAGATAGTACCAATCTTGATTACCTCATGCAGTTACATGCTTCCGATCACTACCATGATTTTTTTCGTATCGCGAGAAATTATGAATATAGCTGGTATGGTCATTTTGAAGTGAAGGAAGATGCGTATAAAATAATTAGAAGTGACTTTGACAGTTTTGACCGTAAAATAAGATAACCCTTGCGCAAACAGGCTATCTATATCATCCTTTTTGTTATTGCTGCCGCGGTGGCGGTACTGGTCATTGTCAGCAACAATAAAAAAGAAAAGGTATTTGATGAACGTATCACACTCCGGCAAAGAGATAAAATCCCTTACGGCAGTAAAATAGCTTATGAAAGTTTGCCTTATATTTTTCCAACCGCCACTATCAGCGTAAACAAAGATGAACCCGGCTATTGGGATTCCTTATCTTCTTATAGTGATAAGCAGGCGCTGATCATTATTTCGCCACAGTTTTGGGCCAGCGAGTTCGAGTTGAATAAAATGCTTCGTTTCGTGGAAAACGGCAACGATGTTTTTATCAGCACCCGGATGCTTTCCGATGATGCGCATGATATTTTTAAGATTGAAAGCAGTGCTATCAATACTACAACGATGGAGGATTGGGATGGCAAAAAAATGATTGACAGGCTTTATCTCAACCTCGTCAACCCTCCATTCGGAGAAAAAAAACGATTCACATATGATGGGCAAAAATTCAATTCATGGATATTGAATTATGACAGCAGCGTTACTGATGTTCTCGGAACAGATGAGCTGGACAGAACAAATTTTATTCACCTGAAAGCCGGTAAGGGTAATTTCTATATTCACCTGGCCCCGCTCGCCTTTAGCAATTATTTTTTGCTGCACAGGGATAACATGCTTTATTATGAAAATGCGTTGTCGGTTATTTCACCGGATGTGAAGACCGTGGTTTGGGATGAGTATTACCTGAATAAACGATATTATTACGAATCCCCGCAATCAGAAAATGATAACAAAGGATGGATGAATGTGTTGTTTGAATACCCTGGTTTGAAATGGGCGCTGCTCATTGCGATACTGGGCTTATTATTGTTTGTGCTGATGGAAATGAGAAGAAAGCAACGTTATATTCCTGTGGTCAGCAAACCCAAAAATGAATCACTTGATTTTGTCAAAACGATCGGCCGGCTTTATTATGATAAAGGTGATCATGTGAACCTGTCGAAAAAGATGGCTGCTTATTTCCTTGAGCATGTACGAAACAGGTATAAGCTTTCTACCAGCATACTGGACGAAGAGTTTATCAAAAAGCTACAGTTCAAAACCGGCTATGAAGAAGCTGAGATCAGGAACATTGTTTCGTTTATTCAGAAATTGAGTAGCACTTCATCGATCAGTGAAAAGCAACTGGCAGATTTTCATAAAAAGCTTGAATCATTTTATCAAAGCAATAACTAAAAACATAACCAGCTACAGATATGGAAGAGCAAATATTTCAACAACGAACAGATCTTTCAGCATTGAGTTACGGCATTACATCTATCCGCAATGAAATAAAAAAGATCATTGTCGGACAGGATGAAATGGTGAAACTCATCATGGCTGCCTTACTGGCCGATGGACATGTGCTGATTGAAGGTGTTCCCGGCGTTGCCAAAACATTGACCGCAAAACTGGTGGCACGTAGTGTTGATGCCGGTTTTTCCAGGGTGCAATTCACACCCGACCTGATGCCATCTGATGTTTTGGGTACGCCTGTATTTAATCCAAAAGAAGCCAGCTTTGAGTTTAAGAAAGGACCTGTGTTCAGCAATATTGTTTTGGTGGATGAGATCAACAGGGCGCCTGCCAAAACACAATCGGCATTGCTGGAAATAATGGAAGAACGACAAGCTTCAGTGGATGGAAGAACATACCCGATGCCAACCCCTTTTATGGTGCTGGCTACACAAAACCCCGTTGAACAGGAAGGAACCTATCGTTTGCCGGAGGCTCAATTGGATAGATTTCTTTTTAAAATAGTTGTTCCCTACCCAAGCGAGGCTGAAGAGCTTACTATTCTTACCCAGTTCCATAATCTTGGCAATACATCTTTCAATGATATTGTCAGGCCAGTATTAAGTGGCGAACAGATCAATGCGCTTCGCAAGCAAATTAAAACATTACTGATCGAGGAAAAACTGTTGCAGTTCATTGCTAAGTTGATCCATCAAACAAGAAATCATAAGTCCATTTATCTCGGGGCATCACCGCGGGCATCATTGGCAGTGATGAATGCATCGAAAGCTATTGCAGCGATGCAGGGAAGAGATTTTGTTACACCGGAAGATATACGGGAAGTACTGATCCCGGTATTACGTCACCGCATCATTCTTTCTCCTGAAAAGGAAATGGAAGGTGTAACGGAAGAGGAAGTTATCAGGCAGATTGTTCAAAATATGGATGTGCCGAGGTAGGGGATGTGAGGGTCAAATGTGAAACGTCAAACGTCAAACGTGAATCTTTTAAAGTGATCAGAACTTTTTATTTGAACAGGATCGTTTATTATTTGCTTGGGGGAGCGGCTGTCGTTTTCCTGTTGAGTTATTTTTTGCCCTCGTTTTTCCAGGTAGCTGTATTGATGATCGTGTTATTGCTGATCGCGGTGATCGTTGATGCTGTTTTATTATTTGGAAAAAAAGCTGCCATTGATGCGGAGCGACA
>DASVNY010000212.1:0-6865 GCA_036383615.1 Chitinophagaceae bacterium | reverse complement strand
TAATGAGAGGGTCGCTAAACTCGGCAAAGAGCTGGACAGCCTCATAGATGCAAGAAATAATTATGCAATCCGCAATAATATCATAGATGTAGAAGGGCAATCGGGTGCATACCTTGAAAATATTACTGCAACAGATAAACTTATCAATGAACAACAATTACAACTGAATGTTGCGGATATGGTAAAAGATTACCTGTCGGATAAGCAAAATGAGTTCAGTAAAGTAGTGGTTCCTTCACCCCTCAGCCTGGCGGATGCAACCCTGGGTGCGTTGGTGGAAGGGTATAATACATTACAAATGGAGCGACGTTCATTATTGGACGCGAACGTACCTGCAGAGAACCCCGCCGTTAAAGAAAAGAATGAGCAAATCGAAAAGGTGCGCCTTAGTATTTTAGAAAATCTTAAAAACATCCGCAGTTCGATCAATCTTTCTGTATCAAGGTTGAAAAGCCAGAGTAGCACTTCGGAAGGACAATTAAAGAACCTGCCGGTTGTTACCAAGGTGTTTAACGAATATACCCGGCAAATCGAAACAAAGCTGGCTTTGTATAAACTGTTGCAGGAAGAAGGAGAAAGAACAGCAATCTCCCGTTCAGCCAATATTGCTAATTCAAAGATCATTGATAGAGCATCGGCTTCCGGCACACCGGTAAAACCCAACAGGCGCACCATCCAGATATTGGCGATCTTATTAGGATTGGGGATACCCGCACTATTTATCTTTATTAAAGAAGTGCTGAATGATAAGATATCAACAAGGTTTGATATTGAAAAGATAACCTCAGCGCCTATATTGGGAGAAGTGGGGCATTCTTATGCCGACAAAACACTTATCGTGAACAAGACAAGTCGGAGCATGGTAGCAGAGCAGTTCCGTATCATTCGTTCCAACCTGCAGTATATCGTTGGTAAATCTGAAAAAAACGTTTTGCTGGTTACCTCTTCTTTTAGCGGCGAAGGAAAGTCGTTTGTGAGTACCAATGTAGGAGCAGCATTAGCATTAGCAGGTAAAAAAACAGTGCTTCTTGAGTTCGATATACGCAAACCAAAAATATTGTCAGGATTGGCGATGGAAAAAGCGCCGGGCATCTCTAATTTTTTGGTAGGAAAAGCAAATATCCAGGACCTGGTGAGGCCTGTTCCAGACCAGCCAAACCTTTTTGTGATCGGGTGCGGCCCTATTCCTCCCAATCCATCGGAGTTGCTGCTTGATGAAAAAGTGGATGAAATGTTCAAATGGTTAAAAGAGAATTTTGATGTAGTGATCATTGATACGGCGCCGGTTGGAATGGTGAGTGATGCCATGACCTTGGGCAAGTATGCGGATTGTACATTATACCTCGTTCGCCAGGGACATACATTTAAAAAGCAAATTGCATTGATCGACGAACTTTACCGCGAAAATAAATTACCTAAGGTCTCTATCATCATTAATGATGTGAAGATCAAACCAGGTTATGGCTATTATGGATCGGGCCGTTACGGTTACGGTTATGGTTACGGCGTGGGAGGTTACTATGAAGAAGAGCATCCGCCAAAAACTTTCCTCGAAAAGGTCGTGAGTTTTAGAAAGAAATCCTAAGAACATGGGAACAGAAGAACAGATGAACAGACGGACAGATGAATGATGAAGTAAGCTCGCAGCTCGTGCTCACAGCTTTGTTAATATCAACACTACTTAATTGAAGAACGTATTAGTAACCGGCGGCGCTGGTTTTATTGGCTCTAATCTTGTTGCGGCACTATTGCAGGATGAGAGAGTGGGCTTTGTCCGTGTGTTTGATAACCTGGCAACGGGTTCTCTAAAGAATGTTGAAGAGTTCGAACAATCAAACAAGTTTGAGTTCCTTGAAGGCGATATAAGAAGCTATGTAGCTTGTCAAAAAGCATGCGAAGGCATTGATCTTATTTCACATCAGGCGGCGCTGGGATCGGTTCCAAGATCTATCAATGATCCTCTCACGACAAATGAAGTTAATATAACGGGCACGCTGAATATTTTCACGGCAGCAAAAGAAGCTGGCATTAAAAGAGTGATATATGCAGCCAGTTCTTCTACCTATGGCGATCATCCCGGTCTTCCAAAAGTGGAAGATAAAATCGGTCGGCCCCTTTCTCCTTATGCTGTTACGAAGTATGTGAATGAACTCTATGCGCAAGTCTATGCAAGTTTGTATGGCACCGGTTTTATTGGCCTTCGCTATTTCAACATATTTGGTCCCCGGCAAAATCCTAACGGGCCTTATGCGGCGGTCATACCATTATTTGCTGAGGCACTGATCAAAAACACTCCTCCAACGATCAATGGCGATGGTAGCCATAGCCGTGATTTTACTTATGTTGACAATGCGGTGCAGGCAAATATTCTTTCTTTGTTTACAGATAAAAAAGAAGCGATCAACGAGGTGTATAATATTGCCTGTGGTCATCAAACATCATTAAATGAATTATTTGATCATTTAAGAAGGGAGGCCGGGAGTGAACTACGACCAATTTATGGGCCGGAAAGAACCGGCGATGTAAAACATAGCCTGGCAGATATATCAAAGGCATCATCCTTGTTGCATTATCATCCGGCTGTATCTGTTGAGGAAGGATTAAAGAAAACATTTCAATGGTACCGGGAGAACGCAAATCTCTGAACGGAACCTTCTGAATTAAACCTATAAGGTTTCTAAAACCTTATAGGTTTAATTCACATATAGGCTTACAATAGGCTTCATCGGCCAAACAATTTAAAAATGAGCAAAACAATCATCATCACCGGCGGCGCCGGGTTTATCGGTTCACATGTAGTCAGGCTATTTGTGACGAAATATCCGTCGTATAAGATCATCAACCTCGATGCACTGACCTATGCAGGTAACCTTGAAAACCTCCGGGATATCGAAGATGCTCCCAACTACTTTTTTGAAAAAGCAAATATTCTCAATGCCGACGAATTAGAAAGAGTATTCTTTTTGCATAAACCGGATGGGGTTATTCACCTTGCTGCAGAGAGCCATGTGGATCGTTCTATTCTTTCTCCGCTTGATTTTGTATATACTAATGTGATCGGCACAGTTAATTTGCTGAATACCGCGAAACATTTCTGGAAAGATGATATGAGCGGAAAAAAGTTCCATCATGTTTCAACAGATGAAGTGTTTGGCGCATTGGGCGACACAGGTTTTTTTACAGAGACCACTCCCTACGATCCGCACTCACCTTACAGCGCTTCTAAAGCATCCAGCGATCATTTTGTAAGAGCTTATCATGATACTTACGGGCTGCCAACAGTAATAACTAACTGCTCGAATAATTACGGCCCCAATCATTTCCCCGAAAAACTGGTGCCACTCTTTATCAATAATATCATTCATAAAAAACCTTTACCGGTTTATGGTGATGGTTTATATACAAGGGACTGGCTCTATGTAAAAGATCATGCCGCTGCGATCGATCTTGTTTTTCATAAAGGGAACACAGGCGATACTTATGCTGTAGGAGGTTTTAATGAATGGAAGAATATCGACCTGGTAAAATTGCTTTGCAACCTGATGGATGAAAAACTCGGGAAAGCAAAAGGTGAAAGCGAGCAACTGATCACCTATATAAAGGACAGGCCGGGTCACGACAGGCGCTATGCCATTGATGCCAGCAAGATCAATAAAGAATTGGGATGGAAACCTTCGCTTACGTTTGAAGAAGGTCTTTCCGAAACGATAGACTGGTACCTGGAAAACACGGAATGGTTAAAACATGTAACATCAGGCGAATACCAGCAGTATTACGAAAAACAATATCATAATTAAGCTAAAGCCATAGTGAGAGACAGGATACACCTGCCGGGGCTGAACGGGATAAGGGCAATAGCGGCGTTTGTAGTTATCATTCATCATATTGGATTATCGCTTGATCAATACAATCTCCGTCCAAAAGAAGGAATTGATCTTGCAGGATATGGTGTTACCATTTTTTTTACGCTTAGTGGGTTCCTGATAACTTACCTTTTATTAATAGAAAAGGCCCGCTTTGGTTCAATAAAGATCAAACAGTTCTATATCCGTCGCATTTTACGGATATGGCCGCTGTATTACTTTTACCTGTTTTTATTCATTTTCACCTACCTGTTTATCAACTTCCATGTGGTTGAAAACAAATATTTACTTTTTACGGCTTTTTTCAGCGCCAATGTTCCGTTTATTCTCGGCGTTCCAATGGGATTTATCTCTCACTTCTGGTCGCTTGGTGTTGAAGAACAGTTTTATCTTTTCTGGCCATGGATAGTAAAAAAAGTCCGCAACCTTGCAAAGGCGATGCTGGTTTTTATAGCGGTTTTTCTTATTCTTAAAATAGCCGCCTGGGTCCTCTTCCAAAAAACAGGCGAGCTGATTCCTTATATGACATTACATGTTACCAGGTTCGACTGCATGGCGATCGGCGGATATGGAGCTTTGCTTTTTTATCAGAAAAAGGAATTCTTCCTCCGCTTTTTTTATTCGCTGCCCGTGCAGGTGATTTGCTGGCTTTCCTTATTGCTGCTTGCCTTTAACAGCTTCGCGATCCCTTCTGTTATTAAAGATGAAGTGGTTTCTGTGATTGCATTGGGAGTTATCGTGAACGTTTCTTCCAATCCGCGCTCTATCATCAAACTCACCGGGAAGATTCCGGACCTCCTGGGGCAGATTTCATACGGCTTATATGTGTATCACATGATCGTGATATTCTTCCTTGCAAGATGGTTCAGCACGACATTAAGAGATATTCCTACCGACATCCGCGTAGTATTAATTTACGCCCTTGTCATAGTGTTTACCATTTTTATTTCGTTCATCTCGTATAAGTACTTTGAAAAATGGTTCCTGGTAATGAAAAAAACATATACACGCGTTGAAAGCCAGCCGGGCGAGCACTTATGAGATTATATCCAACTATTAATATTACAGCATGAAAGGCATTATACTAGCCGGGGGAAGCGGTACAAGACTTTACCCGATCACCAAAGCGATCAGTAAACAACTGATGCCGATCTATGACAAGCCAATGATCTATTATCCGCTGTCAACTCTGATGATGGCGGGTATAAAAGATATCCTTATCATCACCACACCTGAAGATAATCCACAATTCAGGAGATTGCTTGGAGATGGCAGTCATGTTGGTTGTCGCTTTGAATATGCCATACAGGAAATACCAAATGGACTGGCAAAGGCATTTGTCATCGGCGCCGATTTTATAGGAAACGATAAAGTAGCATTGGTGTTGGGAGATAATATCTTTTACGGCACAGGCCTTGGTTCACAATTAAAAACATTGATTGATGTGGAGGGAGGATATGTGTTTGCCTACCAGGTCAGTGATCCTGAACGATATGGCGTTGTTGAGTTTGACGATACAATGAAAGCAGTGAGCATCGAAGAAAAACCGGCGAAGCCCAAATCTAATTTTGCTGTTCCGGGTCTCTACTTCTACGACAACGAGGTGGTGAAAATCGCAAAGGAACTAAAACCATCTGCAAGGGGTGAGTATGAGATCACCGATGTAAACAAAGAGTATCTGGGAAAAAACAGGCTTAAAGTAGCGGTGCTTGACAGGGGTACGGCCTGGCTCGATACCGGAACTTTTGATTCCTTGAGTGATGCCAGCGAATTTGTGAGAGTGATTGAAAAAAGGCAGGGAACAAAAATTGGCTGTATTGAAGAAGTGGCCTGGAGAAATGGATTTATTGATAATGAAAAATTGCTGGCCACAGCCGATTCTTTATCAAAGAGCGGTTATGGTGAGTATTTGAAAAAGCTCCTGAGATAATTCGTTATGATCCTTACAAGACAAGCCAGGAAATTTCTCCTCTTACTGATCATAGCCTCGGCTATTTTCAATTTTTCATTCCTGGAGTATAATAATTACAAAATAAGACAGGCAAACCCTGCAAACACTGAGCGGAATGCAGGTTCGCTGGTGCATGGCCAGACGGTTTTTTCAATAGATAATGAGTATTATTTAAGCCCCGTAGATAATTATCTCGCAGGCAAAGGCTGGAAAAGAGGAGCGGCTGTAAGTAATGGAGATTATTTTCGAAGAGTGCCGGGCTATTCTATCGTTTATCTTGTATTTGTAAAAGCATTTGGCCAAGAATCGGCTCATTGGTGGTTGAAGATATTTCAATTACTTCTTTTCTTAAGCAGCATCCCGGTTGTTTACTATTTAAGCCGGCTGATCGCCAATGAACTTGCAAGCAGGATAACAACAACTGTCTATGCCTTTATCCCTTTTATCAGTAGTTGGGCCTATTTCACCCTCACTGAATCGATCTCGCCGATACTTACTTTGTTTTATGTATTCTTCGCACTCAAGGGCAAGATCGCGGAAGAAGAAAAAAGCAAACTGGTCAATTATGTATTGGCTTCCTTCTTTTTAATTGGGGCTGTTCTTACAAGACCCTATATTGCTATTGCGGGAATAATTCTCTTCGTTTTTGCGACGAACGATTACCTGCTCCGCAATAGAACCCTGGAAAGAGTTTTTCGCTTTTCACTGGTATGGCTGATCCCTGTAATGCTGTTGGGAGCATGGACGGTAAGAAACTACGTTATCACTAAAGAAGTCGTGTTGCTCGAAAAAGCATATCATCCACAATCGCTTGACAGGATGAAACCCGAGTTCAGAGGTATGTTCACGTTTACTAAGAGCTGGGGAGAGGATGGGGCAAAATTTACGCTTTACCACGAGCCGTTTTTCTGGCCCGCAGTTGCAGGCGATACAAATTCCGCCCCGATCCATAATATTTTAAAAAGCTGGCCGGCTTATGTAATAAATGATTTTGGTTATGATCGCCTGTATAACATCTTAAAGGAACACCAGGCTGTTATCGCTTCTTACA
>DASVNY010000211.1:0-2680 GCA_036383615.1 Chitinophagaceae bacterium | reverse complement strand
ATTGGTAGTACCGATATTGGCAAATTGTGAAAAGTCAGCCGCAATCTTAGAGAGATGATCTATTTGCTCTACTAAGGTGCTTGCCACATTGGAAGAAAGTTCTTTTACATTCGGTTGGTTATTGTCAATAGCTTTCTGCAGGTATTGAATACTCAATTTCATAGGTGTGAGCGGGTTCTTTATTTCATGCGCCACCTGTCTTGCCATTTCCCGCCAGGCCCCTTCCCTTTCACTCTTTGCCAATGCCTCCGCACTTTCTCCCAGTTTGGTCACCATTTTATTATACTCTTTCACCAATCCACCGATCTCATCATTCCGGCTCCAGATGATCTCTTCATTTCTTTTTCCAAGGTTCACTTCTTTCATTTTGTCGCTAATGATAGCAAATGAATGGGTGATGCGATTGGTGATCAATAATGCGATCAAACCCGCGATCAGGAAAATGAAAGCATTCAGGTTGATCAGTGTTACGAGAAAATTGGATATTTCCTGTTTCAGTTCAGGTTGTGCCGAGAAGTAGGGAATATTCACATAAGCATACGCATTGCCATCCACATCTCTGACCGGCCCATAAATGCTGAGGTAGGATAGCGTACCGATCTTTTCCGTTTGCATATGCTGCACCTGCCTAAGCTTGTCGAGATGATAAAAAGCGGTAGGGTCCATTTTCTTGCTAAGCACTCCCCTGCTATAAACATTCGCAGCCGATGAAACATACAGGTTGCCTTCGAGATCATATACGTTTACATCCACACCATGTATCTCGGAAACATCTCCAACCAGTTTTTGCAGGTTATAATTAGACACCGTATCATATATCTTCACCACATCATCAAAAGTGCTGTGATCATCCAATTCTTTTTCCATCTCATCAACCATGATCTGCATGGTGCGGCTCAGCTTATCATTATTATTCCTGTTATAGCGGCTGATAAAAAAGGAGATAGTTGAAATGCCGATAATGACAAAAGAAAGAATACTGATAAATATTACAGTGCTATGAACCTGGCCCCTGATATTCCACTGGAACAGTTTACTGATCTTTTCCCGGCTGCCCAATGTTCTTACCAGCAGGGAAAGAAATTGAACAATCGCCACCAGGAAAAGAAAAGAACAAAATATATAAGAGAACAGGGTGATCGTCTCGATCATCGTATCCTTTTTTCTTGCCATCACTATCAGTTTCTCACTACCGGCCCTGTACCATAATTCATTATAATCTCCATTTGTTTTTTCACTGAACTCATCCTTAGGTATCTCATCATTTCTCAACCATATCGGGAAAGGATATTTAATAGAGGAAGATCTTAATCGTTTTTTACTATATACCGCGTAGGAATAAATGGGTGAGCTTTCGGGTTCGTTTCCAAATTGCCGGAAAAGTTCAGGAAATAGCGCATCGCTGCTGAACCTTTTTGGGTTTGATAAGATAAATAACGAACCGATCCTGGTGCCTGTATCTGAAGTTATTTCCCGTTTGGTGATATAAATAAACTTGTCGAAGGAGGCCTCATAAAAAAACAATCCTGGTGTTTCTGTTGGCCGGGCCTGCACAGTCAGCAGCGTATTCAGATCGTCGTATGTATCGGCATTATCGTTATTGATCGGTTGATTGCCGCTATCATAGATATACAGGCGGGTATCATACTTGTTAAGATAGCCGCTGTAATTCTCTGTAACAATGCTATCCCGGATTTTTTTATTTTTCTCCGGGTCAACAAAGCGGGTGAAATTTTCACTTAAAAAATCATTGTCGAGATATTGCAGCGCAATACTCAGTAATCTTTCACTCGAGCGGTCCGTTTGGTCTGCTAATTTCTCTGCAAAATTCTTCCTGCGTTGCAATTCCACCTTTTCATTTTCTGCCAGCATAATGATAGAAATGGATACGGAGAAGACAAATATCCATGACAACATTGATGCTATATTGATGCGAAGACGATTAAAGATCTGCCCCTGCTTACTTACCAACCAGGTATAAAGCAATAACCAGCCAAGTACCGGCACATAAAAAGATGCCATTTGAGCTGAGCGGGCCGTGAGGTAGATCAATCCGACAACACCTATGGCGAGGTAAAGAATGATGAACTGTTTTTCGAACAGCGGGAAAATGAACCGAAATAATAACTGCGAAAAATAATAGTAAGACAAGGCTAACGCTGCCAGGACCACAAAACCAAAAATGGTGTAGATATCAAGACTGAAAAAATCGGTTACATCAAAAGATATCTTGGAATTGGCAACAATACTTCTTATTACATTGGCAAAAAGAAAAGTAGAAATAGTAAGCAGTATTAAAGCTCCTACTCCGCCTATCCACCGGGGACTGCCGGGCAAACTTGCCGCCGGCTTTTCTGTTGGCCGGATCTTGGCCCATGCAAATAGAACGACCCAGCAAAATAACAGGGCATTGATCAGCAGGTCGCCAAGCGATCGTTGTATGGGATTGGATCCATAAATAGCCGGATCAAATAATTCAAACTGGCGAAGATTAAGTACCGATGGATAATAGTAAGTAAACACCCGCAGCACTAAGACAGTTATAGCCAGCATCCCGATAGCTGGCCAGGGGCCCTTACGTTTAGCTATGGATTCTGCCATCAGGTGAAGGAAAAAGAAAAGTAATAACATGGCTCCCAGTCGTAAAAAAATAGTTAGCCTGTCATTATACGGCACCGCC
>DASVNY010000210.1:0-8015 GCA_036383615.1 Chitinophagaceae bacterium | reverse complement strand
ACCATTATAGATGGTGTTGACAAACCGCTCCAGCAATAGATCCTTTGTTTTATTTTCTTCTTCCGCCACACTATATATATGTTTCATACTACTCTCATCACGAAGCAGCAAACCTTTCTCGGCCATTATCTGCATCAACTTTAGCGTGGTGGAGTATTGCACTTCCCTTGTTTCTTCATTCAACTTATCATTGACGAGCCTCACAGTAGAGGGACCATTCTGCCAAAGCACCCGCAATATTTCAAGTTCGGCCCTTGTTGGGTCAGGCAGGTTTTTATCTTGTTTATTTTCTTTCATGAACCTAAGGTAGGAAATTTTTCGTACGAACAAATTTTTAGTGCGATTTTTTTTAAAATCTGTGATGAACGGTATTGGACCTGGCTGATATTTTTTGGCTGAGCATTTTTTTCCGGTGGCTTAAATCAGGCTATAATAAGTTGTATTTCCATAGAAAAGGCCCCGGGCTGTGTATATTAAATCTTTCGGGCAAATTCTTGTCGCTTTAAAAAAAAGTTTAACTTATGGGTGCTTTTAAACTTTATTACTTAAACTGCTTGTTATGAACAAACCAATGATCATGAAGGCAACAATAGCATTATTGTTGCTTTTTTCATTTTATGCAATGAATGGACAGGTTACAACAGCTACACTTAGTGGTATTGTTAAAGATTCAAAAGGTGCGGCGCTTCCCGCAGCAACTGTAACTGTTGAATATCCCGAGGCCGGTATCAAACAACAACTGGTCACGAAATCGGATGGGCGTTTTATTGTTTCCAATTTAAGGGTTGGCGGCCCCTACAAGGTTACGGTGAATCATGTAAGCTATAAAACAGCTGTTTCGGAAAATATCCAGCTTGAATTGGGATTAAACAATACTGTCGAGTTTAATCTTGAAGAGAAATCAACTGAAATAGGAGCTGTTACCGTGATAGGCCGCTCAAAAATATTTGATGATAAAAGGACAGGCGCCTCTACTAATATCAGTAACAAACTGATAAGGGAGTTGCCTACCATTTCCCGTTCTGCAGATGATTATTTACGATTGACACCTTCAGCGTCGGCTAACTATAACGGTTTGTCATTTGCGGGAAGGAATGGTCAATACAATAATTTTTCTCTTGATGGAGCTGTATTCAATAATCCTTTCGGGTTAGATGCGCCCACCCCGGGAGGCCAAACCAATGCTCAACCGATCTCTCTCGACGCCATTGACCAGATACAGGTTAATATTGCACCGTATGATGTGACCCAGGCAGGATTTACCGGCGCCGGCGTAAACACTGTTACAAAATCAGGAAGTAACAGGACCAGGGGAACTGTTTATGGTTTCTTCCGTAATGAAAGTTTTACCGGCAAAAAAGTGGATGGAACAAAATTGACGGTACCGGATCTCAAGCAATTACAATTTGGCGCTGCATTGGGCGGACCCATTATCAAAAACAAACTATTTTATTTTCTGAGCATAGAATCAGAGCTAAGAACGGATGAAGCCACAGCCTTCCAGGCAAGAAACGCTTCCAATGCCGGAAAGCCAACTACGTCAAGAGTGCTGGAACAGGATATGATCGATGTAAGTAATATCCTTCGAACAAGATTTAATTATGAAACAGGGCCTTACCAGGGATATACGCATGACCAAACCAATTATAAGTGGCTCGCCAAACTGGATTGGAACATCAGTGATATACACAAATTGTCCTTTACCTATAATGGTCTTGACGCAAGCAAGGATAAACCGGCGCATCCCAGCGCTATCGGGCGAAGAGGACCTGACTATACAACACTGCAATTCCGCAATTCCGGTTACGAGATCGTTAACCGGTTGAATTCATTTAATGCAGAATTAAAGTCAAACTGGAAAGGCAATTATGCTAATAAACTCCGGTTGGTTTATACGATGTTCAAGGATAAACGAAATCCTTTTTCAGAACCATTCCCTGTTGTTAATATCTCGAAATACGGAACGAGGTATATTATTGCCGGGCACGAACCTTTCTCCATTTTTAATCGCCTGAACCAGGATGCCTTCCAGGCCACGAATGATTTTACTATTTATAAAAAGAATCACAGTATCACAACTGGGATATCTTATGAGTCATTCAAGTTTGCGAATTCGTTTAACCTGACTGGTTATGGCCCTACACTATTCAATCCCGATTTTTTGGCAGATATACAAACATTCAAAGACAGTGTGCCGACAGGCAGGCCCTTTGTTTTTGGAGCTTACCCATTGGATGTGGATGTGAACTATGCAAGAAACAGGGCCGATGCCGATAGATGGACATGGTACTATCTCACCGTAGGCCAGTTGTCACTTTATTTACAGGATGAATGGCAGGCCACCAATAAATTCCGTCTCACTTACGGATTGCGGGTTGATAAATCTTTATTCTTTAATGCCAGGTACAGCAGCGCCAATTTCAATACCGATGGAACATTTGCGAATTCTTATACGGAAGGGGAACCGACCATTCAAAACAATGATAACCTCACTTTATTCGATGCGGATGGCAACCCGATCACTAATGGAAAAGGAAAGGACCTGGATAATACAAGATTGCCAAAGGGAACACTATTGTCTCCGCGTGTTGGATTCAACTGGGATATAAAAGGAAATAAAACGGTTCAGCTTCGCGGTGGTTCTGGTTTATTCACCGGCCGCTTCCCATTTGTTTGGTTAGGTAATCATATTGGCAACCCATTCAGCTTCTTCTATAATGCTACTGATAAAGATTTTAAATGGCCGCAGGTTTGGAGAACAAATGTTGGAACCGATTTCAAGATACCTTTTGGAACGATCTTCTCATTTGATATCGCTTTCACAAAAGATGTAAAAGGAATGATGGTTAGGAACT
Organism: Chitinophagaceae bacterium; assembly: GCA_036383615.1. Lineage (GTDB taxonomy): Bacteria > Bacteroidota > Bacteroidia > Chitinophagales > Chitinophagaceae > CADEDV01. Next base: position 5,160 of record DASVNY010000210.1, on the reverse strand, counting down.
ACAGGCTGGGAACACCAACCGGTGTGCTTAATTCCGGAACAGGCGATGACAGGAATATCTATACAGGGGCCGGTGATAAAGGCCCCGATAATGCTTATGTATTTACCAATACTAATAAGGGTTATCAAGTCAATATCACGGCGCAGGCGCAACAGGTTTTTGCAGGCGGTTTTTATGGAATGATCGGGTATAATTTCCTGGTAGCAAAAGATGCCAGTTCCATTTCTGCTGAAATATCAAGCGATGCGTTTGACCGTAATCCCATATTAAGCAATGCCAATGATGCAAGACTTACTCCATCTCTATATGGCAACAAACATCGCTTTATAGCAGCTGCATCAAAACGATTTGAATATGGTGCAAAGAACGGGCTTGCCACCACCTTGTCATTATTTGGAAGCTGGACATCGGGTAATCGTTTCGCTTATGTTTATGGAGGTGATATTAATGCCGATGGAACAAGTACCAACGATCTCATGTATGTGCCAACTGATAATGAGATCGATCTTATGAATTTTGCGCCACTCACTGACGTAAATGGTGTTGTTCAAAATGCTGCAGCACAACGGGCGGCATTGAAGGAATATATCCGCAATGATGAATACCTGCGTGGATTGCGTGGCAGTTATACAGAGAAGTATGGAGGTGAAACACCATGGTTCAGCCAGGTTGATCTCCGGGTATTACAGGATTTTAATTTTAAGACATCTAAAACAACGCATACCATACAGGTGAGTGTTGACGTGGTTAACCTCGGGAATATGATCAGCAGCAAATGGGGTATAAGAAAACTGTCAACCAATTCAGGATATTTTCAACCACTGTCTGTAGCGCTAACCGGCAATACTCCAACCTATCAATTTGACCCGTCGTTGAAAGAAACATTTACAGCGAGCCCCGATCTCATCTCCCGCTGGCAGATGCAGTTTGGTCTTCGTTATATTTTCTAAAAAGGTCAATGGATTTTAGTAGCAGCGGGTTGCGGAAAATTTCTGCAGCCCGTTTTATTTTTAGAAAGGCAACCAGGATAATTGCTGAATAGATTCATTTTCGAAATGATCCACCCGCGCAATACCAAATAAATAGTTGAGTGAGTCAGGGATACTGTTCTCATAATCTACCCGGATCGGTCTTGTATTGTTCATCCAGTCGTTGAAATGTTTATCAAAATTGTGATCAATTTTTGGAAGACAATAAACTCCCATTTCTTGTAGTGCTGCTGCATTGCATTGTTGTTCATATTGTCCTTTCATTGGCACACATAGCATTTTTTTCCCGAGCTGCAAGGCCTCTGCCGGAGTTTCAAAACCACCACCTGTAATAATACCAGCGCAATTGATAAGACTGTGATTGAATGATCGCTTGTTGACAGGTTTGAAAGAAATATTGCCTGTTGTAAATGCTTCGGTTGTTTGCCGGGAGAAAATTTCAAACTCAACATCTTTAAATTGTCCAAATACCTGTTTTAACTGCGGCTCACACCAGGAAGGTAAATAAACAATAATATAGCCCCTGTTGGTTGGAATGGCATTGAGTATTTCCTTTTTAATAACAGGAGTGAAAATGAACTTATCATATCTTTTAAAATGAAGCCCTACATAGTTACTTGCTTTTGCATAATTTTTTAAAACGTATTCACCGATGGCACTTCTTTTTTCTGGTCTTGGTGTATTAGGCGAATAGAAGCAGGCCTGGTGACCAAAATTGACGGAGTGAATTCCTTTCTTCGCACAGGCAGCAGCCGTGATATATTCAAAGTCATTGATCACAAGATCATATTTTTCTACAGGAAGTTCACGCACCTCTTTCTGCAAACGACGAAGTTGAAAGGCTTTGATCACCTGCCAGTAGTCAAGACCTCCCTTACAATTATAATAAAGACTAAGCCCCCTGCTCCTGTATTTGACAGGCGCTTCCAGTTCAAGGTTGCTGTTATCACCACTCAGGAAAATATCCACTTCTCCATATTCTTTTAAATAAGGGAGCAGTTCCATCGCCCTGCTTATATGACCATTGCCTGTGGCTTGTATGGAGTAAAGTATTTTCATATACTGACCTTTAAGATGTTTACATTAATGAGTGGAGATAAAATGAGATATGATCGGTCACCATATCCGGTACCGGTTTGGTTGTTTTGATATTCACCGTTTTCATTTTGCTGCTGTCATACTCATAGAGCCGCCATTGCTTTTCATAATATTCAAGTGCTGTCAGGTGCTCTACCCAATCACCTGAATTGAGGTACATCACTTTTCCTTTCTCTGTTTCAAATAATTTCTGCGCAGGCTGATGAGTATGGCCACAAATAACATAGTCATATTTCTTTTCAATGGCGAGCTCGGCTACAAGTGCCTCAAATTCATCGATACGAATAATAGATTCATTAACTCTTTTCATTACTTTCTTTGAAAAGGAAAGAGGATTTTTCCCGATCAGTTTCATAAAGCGGTTAAGTAGCCGGTTAAAAGCAAGCAAGACAGCATAACCATTGCTTCCCATTCTTGCCCAGAATTTAGCACTGCCTTTTGTAGTGTGATCAAACACATCGCCATGAAATATCCAGGTCATCTTCCCGTCTATTTCAATGATCATTTTGTCAACCAGTTGCAGGTGACCCAATTGCAGATCAGCATATCTCCTGAAATTTTCATCATGATTGCCGGTGATATAAATAACTCTTGTGCCATTTGACAGCAGGTCGAATATTTCTTTGATCACTGCCATATGGGAAGGAGGGAAGTATCGCTTGCTGAATTGCCAGCCGTCAATGATATCGCCATTTAATATCAATAGCTGCGGAGAGATACTTTTCAGGTAAGTGAGGATCTCGTTGGCGCGACAACCATAGGTGCCGAGATGGAGATCGGATAGTATAGCTACATCAAGGGCTCGTTTTTGCATGAGGACGGTTTTGCAAAAATTAGCTTTCAATGTGACCTGGAAATTGCTTAATGGTTACGAGCAGATTAGTTTTTTGTGAACCTAAGATTAAGAGAACAGAAGAACAGAAGAACAGAAGAACAGATGAATAATGAAGTAAGGTCGTTTACTATCAGAGATTTCACTTCGGATATGTAGGAGGCATTGATCTTTCGGGATCTTGTCTTGCCAGTGAATGAGGCAACGATCTTTCGGAGTCTTGTCCTGCCGACGAAGGAGGCAACTCAGAGGAACAGATGAACAGAGGAACAGATGAAGGATGCCAGCGGATTTCTTTATTCATTTCATATCTTTTATTTCTATGTTACTTTAACATTGAGATAAAGATGATTTAAAGATTCAAAAACATTAGTCTGATAATTTTTAGCTATTGCGGGCCAATGCGGCAAATTGATGTTAAGAAAGTATATAAAATAGATGAATAAGCAGATATTTGACTTGGAGGGTCGATCTACATTTAATTCACAAAATTTATTTGCTAATGAGAACCGCATCACTTTTTCTGACGCTGCTTTTATTTCTCTCTTGTTTTTTATGCTCTTCTCACGGTTTTGGTCAAGGCTCAACTATCACAATCACAGGTGTAGTAACCGATGATAATGGTGGTCCTTTGGCTGGAGTGACTGTAGGCGTAAAAGGCACAACGGCGAGCACCATCACCAATGCCGCCGGTGGATATTCTATTAATGTACGGGATAAAAAAGCCGTACTGGTTTTTTCCTTTGTTGGCTTAGGCACAGAGGAAATCACAGTAGGCAACCGTTCTTCTATTAATGTCGGCCTTTCTCCAAGCACCAAAGAAATTGATGGTGTTGTTGTAACGGCCCTTAATATTAAACGGAACCCCAGGAGCCTTGGCTATTCAGTTGCACAACTGGACGGCTCAAAGGTTAACACAGTTCAAACCCCCAGCCTTGTCAATGCATTATCCGGAAAAGTAGCTGGTGTGGATGTGGGCAATATTGCCAATGGTGTTGCTGGTACCAAAAGAGTGGTTATCCGCGGGGCCACATCACTGACCGGTGATAATAACCCCTTGTGGGTAATTGATGGTATTCCTGTTAACTCGAGCAGTCTTGGCGGGTTAGCTACCAACACTCCCGAAGGTGGATATGATTATGGTGATGGTCTTACCGGTATTAATCCTGATGATATCGAAAGCATCAGTGTATTAAAAGGAAATGCAGCTGCGGCATTGTATGGTTCAAGAGCATCAAATGGTGTAATACTTGTTACTACAAAAAGCGGCAAAAATGCAAAAGGAAAAACGAATGTGGATTTCAGCACTTCTTTATTGATAGATAAACTTTATGACGTATCCAATTACCAGAATGTATATGGACAAAGTTCTATCAACCAGGCAAGCGGCAGGGAACTGCCAACCAGCGCCGACAATGCAAAAGGTTCTGATAGCTGGGGACATATCATGGATGGCACACCCGCTCCGCAATTTGATGGTGTGGTAAGACCTTTCAGCCCGGTAAAGGATGTTTATAATAATTTTTTCAGAACCGGGAGCACAATTACTAATACGATATCATTATACGGAAGTAACGGCAATCATGATTACCGGGTGTCATTGTCTGATCTGAGAAACACAGACATTACACCAAAGTCTGATTATGCAAGAACCAGCATCAATACAAAAACGCATTCCAAGTTTGGTAAGATGGATGTTGACCTCGTGTTTAATTATACTTATGATAAAGCTAATAACAGGCCATATATCGGGGGTAACCACGACAACTCCATGTATTCTTTATTGTACCTGCCAAACAGTATTGGACTTGACGCACTCCAGCCAGGCTATGATTCATTAGGCAGGGAGTTCTTATATACACAAGGGGTGTCAAATCCATATTACCTGATCAATAAGGAAGTGGAAACAGATTCAAGGAATCGTTTCTGGGGATCGCTGACTCTTAAATATGAAGTCACAAGCTGGTTATATGTAAGAGGAAGAATGACGAGAGATTATTACCTCTCTAAGAGGTTACAATATATCCCTGACGGTAATGCCTCATCCAGTTTCCCTTATAATTCTCCCAGTAATATCGGAGGTATATTCAATCAACGCGCCGTTGAAAGTTCAGCAAATGAATATGAGATCATGGTTGGTCTTAACCCGGACCTCAAAGGAAAATTTAGTGTGAATGGTTTTGTAGGAGGTAATATCAGCAAACGTTCTTCCACACAGTTGATCGAATCAGGTAACACGTT
>DASVNY010000209.1:0-4075 GCA_036383615.1 Chitinophagaceae bacterium | reverse complement strand
TAACTAAACGACATTGGGGCGTAGGGAGGGCCCAGCACGGGCCAAATCTTGCCCAACATCTGAAACTAATACACTCCCTAAATTCCTGCAGATATTATTCTGTGTAATCAGCGATTAAATCAATGCAAATCCGCGGGAAATTCAACATACGATATAGTACTCTTAAACAGAATTCACGTTACTATTAACGTAATCAGCAAAACCCGTGAGATCGCTCATTTTTCCTTTTCTTGCTGATGTAGCAAATAAGTTGCTTCAATAAGTTTTTCAAGTTGCTCCATGAAATAGAACAGGTTGTTTCTTTCTTTCCGGGAAAGAGAATGATTGAAAGAACCAGTGACTGTGGTTTTGAACAATTGCCAGAACAGTTCTCTTACCTGGGGAAGATTGGCAAAGTCATAAAAATCATGGATAACCTCAATAGGATGATTCGCTTCCTCTGTGGAAAGCTTACGAGGTTTGAATTCCCAGGCGGAATATTTATCCCGTGGCATGGAAAATACATTAATAAGTGACGGGGTACTTTACGAACCGGCTTGTAACTACTGCAACCCTGTTTTATTATCAGGCCCCATTATATGCTACGAGGGTTGATGGAAAAGACTTGGGTCTTTCTGTTTTTATTATTTATTTCGTAAAGTAAAGTAGAACGAATATAGTCCATTTTCTACTATATTAATCAAATTTAGAAATCCTTCTATTATCTTTTTTATCCACAAATGCGTTTAACCGACCGATTACTGGTATATCTGGAGTATAAAGGATTAACGATCTACTCTTTTGAAAAAGCCTGCGGCCTGGGCAATGGGTATCTCGGTAAGCAGCATAAAGGAAAAGGTGCAATGGGGTCGGAAGTGTTGGAAAAACTGGCAGAACAATATCCGGATATCAATCTTACCTGGCTGATAACCGGCAAGGGAAAGATGATACAAAAAACAACTAAAGGAAAAAAGCCAGCAGAAAATTTTATCATGAAAGAAGAGCAGGCTTTGTATGAAATAAAAAATAAACTGGTGGTGGTATTAAAAGATCAGATACAAAAACTGGAAAAGAGTTTGCCAAAGAAGAAGTCGAAGAGTTGAGGAGAGCTAACAATAGACAATTGGAATTGACATTAACCGGGTTGTTTTATAAATATGAATATGGGAAACGAAATTTTTGTTCATCCAAGTTCGGTCGTTGATGCAGGCGCTAAGATCGGCGCCGGAACAAGGATCTGGCATTTTTGTCATTTGGTCTCCTCATGCATAGTGGGTGATGATTGTGTCATTGGTCAAAATGTGTATATAGGCAATAATGCGATCATCGGCAACCGCGTAAAGATCCAGAATAATGTATCTGTATTTAATGGAGTGGAGGTTGAGGATGATGTGTTTCTTGGCCCTTCCATGGTTTTTACAAATGTTAGCAATCCAAGGAGTTTTATTGAGCGGAAAGATCAATTCAAAAAAACGCTTTTGCGAAAAGGAGCCACTATCGGCGCTAATGCTACCATATTATGTGGTATTGAAATTGGCGCTTATGCAATGATCGGTGCTGGTGCAGTGGTAGTAAAAACTGTTGCTTCCTATGCATTAGTGGTCGGCAACCCGGCAAAGCAGATCGGGTGGGTAAGTGAGGCTGGCATTACACTTGATTTTAACTCCGGCGGCCTTGCAATATGTCCGGAGACGAAGCAGCAATACAAGTTAGAAAATGAAAGGGTTTCCCGGTTGGAATAGTTATCAACTTATGGGAATAAATCCTTCAAAATCTGCATATTTTATCTTCTTGTGACTCCCATTCTTCCCATTATATTTGCAAGCAAATACAGAATAGGCTGCTATTCTGTGTAGTTATAAGTACGACATGGTCAGTTACATAAAAAAATAATATGTGACTGAGATGGCGAAGCTATGTGGAAAAAAGAACACAGTTCGGTCATTGACCGCCCTGGATAAGCAGTGAATAGAATCAAGATGTCAAAAAAATGGTTAGCGGTTTATACCCGGCCGCGATGGGAAAAAAAAGTGAATCAACTTCTCGCAGAGAAAGGAACTGAAAGCTATTGCCCATTGAATAAGGTAAGACGCAAATGGAGCGATCGCATGAAGCTGGTAGAAGAACCACTTTTTAAATCCTATGTATTCGTGAAAGTAAATGATGAGGAGCGAACAGCCGTGCGAATGACACCCGGTGTTATGAACTTTGTTTACTGGAATGGCAAACCGGCTGTTATCAAAGAAAAAGAGATCGCCAACATTCGCCGCTTTCTTGATGAATATGAGAATGTAGAGGTCCGCTCCTCTGACCTTAAAATAGACCAACGGGTAAAGATCACTGCCGGCCCATTGATGGACCAGGAAGGCAATGTGCTTTCTGTTCATCGTAAAACAGTGAAGATCGCCATTGACAGTCTTGGGTACATCCTTGTTGCATATATTGAAAGAAGTAAATTAACTTCGGCACGACCTTAACCCATTATTTCGGAAAACCGACTAAAAAAATCTGATGAAAATCCTTCGTTTCCTGTTGTTGTTTGCCTTCTCTCTATACCTTGTCTCCTGCGGCACACAACGAAAAATTCCTCCCTACTATTTACAAAATTCAACTGATACCACAATTAAAGGCCAGATCGTTATACCCGAATTACGCATTCAAAGGAATGATCTGCTATCTATACAAGTATATAGTGCCAGCACAAAGCCAGAAATTGATGCGTTATATAATCTGCCGGCTGGTGCAGAAGGGGCGGCACCTTCAGTCAATGGATTTTTAGTGGATGGCAACGGCAATATTGAATATCCAAGATTGGGGTCCATTAAAGCAGAAGGGTTGACCAAGCAGGAACTGGCTGATGCAATTAAGAAAAAATTGACACAACCAGTAGAATTATTAAGAGATCCGACCGTTATCATCCGTTTTTTAAATTATAAGATCACTGTATTAGGCAATGTGGGTAGAGAAGGCCTGGTGACATTGCCGGGAGAAAAACTCACCATTCTCGAAGCGATCGGTATGGCGGGTGGTATTACTGATTATGGGCAGAAAGACAGGGTGAAGATCATCCGCGAAACAGACGGAAAAAGAAGTATGGGGTATGTTGACCTGTCATCAGATAGCCTTTTTACATCACCCTATTATCATTTAGTGCAAAATGATGTGATCATCGTTGAGCCGACCAAACAAAAACAACGCATGGTTGACCAGGCTGTCACCCAGCAGCGCATCAGCTTTGCACTAAGCATCATAACGACCGCAACATTACTTTATAGTATTTTCCGATAAGCCGCTATATTAATTCAGCATGCAACAGGATCAACTCAGTAATAATAGGAACGAACTCTGGAATTTGAGTTTGCGGGATCTTTTCTATAAGTATATCCGTTTTCTGCCGCTTTTCCTTTTGTCAACAGCATTGGCGCTTTTTGCTGCTTATGCCTATCTCAGGTATGCTACTCCTATTTATAGTGTAGGTGGCACCATGTATATCAAAGCGGAGAAATCAGGGGGGCAGCGGGATAAATTTGAGGACCTTTTTGTAAATGATAAGGCCCAGAATATTCAAAGCGAGATAGAAGTGCTGAAATCAAAACCGCTAATGTATAGAGTGGTGGAGAAGCTAAACCTGCAATTCAATTATTATGCAAAGGGAAAAATAAAAACACCCAATATTTATAAGCAGAGCCCTTTTAGCATCAAGGGGATCAATTTGGCTGATTCGGCAAGGCAATTCAGCATGAAAATAAAATTCCTTGGTGACAGGGAATTTACGGTTAACGATGAAGCAACTGTATTCAAGGCGGGTCAGCAATTCAAAAACAATGATGGAGAATTTCAATTGATAAGAGTGCCTGGCATGGCGGTGGGAAAGGATTATGTAGTGACCTGGATACCCACCTGGGCAATGGCATCATCATTGGCAGGCGCGGTGCAGGTTACACCAAAATCGGTAGGAACGGGAATTCTTATTATCGGTATGCAAACACCCACCTCTCAAATGGGTGCTGATGTCATCAATACGTTGATGGAAGAGTATGCCAGCTATACCGTAGATGAAAAGAACCAGACTTCGGATAAGACACTCGTGTTTATT
>DASVNY010000208.1:0-14357 GCA_036383615.1 Chitinophagaceae bacterium | reverse complement strand
TCTTCAACGAATTTGTATCCCAGGTGGCAGCCATACCGATCGCCTGCGGGTAAGAAGTTACTTTGAAAGGAGTTCTCGCCACTCCATGCAACACTTCATTCCACCAATCATAGGCGGGAATGCCAAGTCTTGGAATGGCAGGTGCGGCATTCAGCATCTGTTTTACTTTTTCTTCCAATGTTAAACGACTCACTACATCGTTTACTCTCTGTTCAATAGGAAGATCCGGGTTCCACATTGGGAAAGACTTGTAATCCTGGGCAATAACTGATAATGAGGAAAACAGTATAGCTATTGAAAGGAACCGTTTCATCGCGAATTATGTTTTATTATGTCAAACGTCAAACGTGAAAAGTGAAACGTGAGACAGTCTTTCATGTTTCCCGTTTGACGTTTCACGTTTAGTTATTTCTGCGCTGTTAATGTTTGTATGCTTCCATCTTCGTTAAACTTCAACTCCGTCACTTTTACATTTCTCAAATGCGTTTTTCCGCTGAGCTGCACATCATGATAGAATAACCACCATTTGCCATTTACCTGGATGATGGAGTGATGGTTTGTCCAGCCTTCAACAGGGTTCAGCAGCACACCCTGGTATGTGAAGGGCCCATAAGGATTGTCACCGGTAGCATAGCATAAAAAGTGAGAGTCGCCGGTAGAATAAGTAAAGTAGTATTTGCCATTATGTTTGAACACCCACGCCGCTTCAAAGAAACGTTTGTCATTATCTTTTTCTCCGAATAATTTTCCGTCTTTGTCAACCAGTTTGATCTCTTTCACTTCTTCAGAAAGGCTTTTCATATCACTGTTGAGGTTGGCGATACGTGGTAGCACAGCCATATCACCGGCTTTCCTGTTTTGCTGCGTTGAATCGTACTTGTTATTGTTCCATCGCTGCAATTGTCCGCCCCAGATGCCACCAAAATACATATAGAATTTACCATCATCATCTTTGAAAACACAGGGATCGATGCTATAGCTGTTTTTGATCGGATCTTTTTCTGCTGTGAATGGTCCTTCGGGTTTATCGCTTACAGCCACGCCAATCTGAAACACATCCTGTTTATTTTTTACAGGGAAATACAAATAATACTTACCATTAGCATAGGCGGCATCAGGCGCCCACATCTGCCGACCCGCCCAGAGAACATTTTTAATGTCCAGCGCAACACCATGATCAGTAACAGCACCGCCAACAGAATCCATGGAGAGGATATGATAATCTCTCATATCAAAGTGGCTACCGAGATCATCTTCTTTTGTCCCGGTTGCCGTATCATGTGAAGGATAAATATAAATGCGGCCGTTAAATACATGCGCCGATGGATCGGCTGTATAAATATGTGATACGAGTGGCTGAGATAAATACTCTTTTTTTGTTTCAGCCGGTTGCTCAGCAGGTTTTTCTTCTTTCTTTTCGTTGTCGCAACTACTAAATGCTATAAAAGCGATCGTGATGACAGGCAAGCAATGGTTGAGTTTCATTTTTATAGGTTTATCTGTTTAGTTATTTTACTCTTGTTTCAGGTGGCCCTAAATAAGAAGGTTTTAATCCTCCGAAATCAAGCACCAGTTTTTGCAGTACTACTCCAGGATTCACCATCCAGTATTTCACAGTGTGCTTGCCCGGTTTTGTAATATAATGCCTGCTTGTTTTGATAATGATATTTTCCGACACCCATTTGTTCCATATTCCTCTCCCTGTGTTTTTATCCTCAGCATTGATGCTGATGACCTGAGGTTTTTCATTATCTATTGAAATAGCGTATTGCAATCCTTGTTCTGTATTATGAAAATTCAATGTAGGGGAGAAGTAAGCCAGTATGCTGAATGAGTCTTTGCTATAAGTATAAATTTCATATTGAAGATGTGGTGAATTATTGCCGGGTTTTTGTTCAGCGGCTGTTACTGGAAAAGGAGTGACAGCCGAACCGGTTCGGCCATGATCGGGTAATATTTTCCAGGTGGTGCTATTGTTGTTAATTGCCCTTGTAAAATGAGCAGCTTCTATAGATATACCTGAGAATTGCTGTTCGTAGAAAATATTTCCTTTCAATCCTGTTGGAATGGATTTGATTGATGTTTTTAAAACAGGTGTTATTATATCTTCATCAACGTTCCTAACAGAATCATCCGGCAGGTATTTTATTTCAGGCATTTTTTGGACAGCGGGTTGCTGCCAATAAGTATATCCAATATGGGTTTGGCTCATCATATGGTTCCATTTGCCATTGTTGAGTTTGTGGTAAGCAAGACTTATTAGTGAATCCTCCTTGTATTTTTCTGTTGCGCGGTCACCGAAATAATTTACCAAGTGATTTCTTACTGTTTTGTAATAAAGGTGATTGAGCGCAATATCCAGGTACATTTCATTTAGGTTTGCACATGCTTTTACAGGATGTAGCACTAATTGAAAATAAGCGTCTTTATATTCAGCAGATAATTGACTATCGATCTTCCCGGCCTTTTCCAATAAACTATTATAATCTTTTACGATCCTGGGATACTCATCAAAATTGTTAACCTGGTAAGTATTGGCATCCAACAATTCCGGTTTTCTGCGGCTATTGTATTTGCCATATTTTGCAAGAATATCAGCGATCTCTTTGGCATATTCTTTTCCAAACTGGTCAGCCGCCCATTGCTCCGTATATTTTTGCAGATCACCAGCGCCGATCTTTTCAGGGTTCCATGCATAATCACACCAGAAAGAAACAGGAAACTCCATTGGTTTGATATCACCCACATTCACGATCCAGATATCTTTCACACCATATTGCCAGGCCAAATGCATTTGCTCCCAAATACGGGGAAGCGGGTTTGTATTGAGCCATTTGTAATTTCTTGGTCCGCCTACATAATCAAAATGATAATAGATACCATAACCACCTTTTCTCGGGGCATCTGTTAGCCGGGGTAGTTTTCTGATGTTTCCCCAATTATCATCGCATAGCAACAGTGTAACATCATCCGGCACTCTCATTCCTTTATCATAATAATCCTGCACTTCTTTATAGAGGGCCCATAGTTGTGGTGTTTCACTGGCCGGTTTGCCAGTTACCTCTTCAATGATGCTGCGCTGATCTTTTACAATTCTTTCCAATAAGGCGGTGGCTGTTTCTCTTGACATGGGTTCATCACCATCACCTCTCATGCCCACACTTACGATCTTTTCATTCCAGGCTCTTTGCATTCCTCCTTTCCAGTATTCTTTTAAACCGGCTTCGGTGCTGTCATAGTTCCATTTTCTGCCATTGCCATAATATTTCCATTCTTCATGTGCCCGCATCAACGGTTCATGATGGGAGGTGCCGATAACAATAGCATAGTCATCTGCCATTTTAATATTCAATGAATCGTCATAATAAAAAGCATTGCCCCACATAGCCGGCCAGAGATAATTGGCTTTGAGACGAAGCATTAATTCAAATACTTTCTCATAGAACTTGTGATTGAAGCCGCCGAATGTTGATTTGCTCCAGTTGGAAAGGGCAGGGGCTTCATCATTGATAAAAATTCCCCGGTATTTTACTTTAGGAGCATCAGTGAGTAAAGCATTTGCTTTTACATACAGCGATGCTTGCTTTTTTACCGGCACATCGGCCCACCAGTACCAGGGAGAAACGCCGATCTGCTTTGATAATTCAAATACACCGAAAGCAGTCCCTCTTCTATCGCTTCCTGCAATAACCAAAGCCTTGCTTACTCCTTTAAATGGGGCACTAACAGTTTGCAATTGATACGCTTCCCATTTCCCTTTGATACCGGCAGTATTTATTTTCTTTTGTTGAGAAAGTTGTTTGATGACAGTTGATTTGTCAAGTGATCCGATAATGATAAGGCATCCTGAAACGGAGGGGCTATTTACAAGTAAAGGTTTTTTCCCTGTCACCGCTTCAATATCTTTCTGCAAAAGCGAAGCTGCGATCAACACTACAGCATGATCGCCCGGATCAACATAGATCTTAGCATCTGCCAAAGAAAAAGAGCCTGCCGCTTTGCTGGAAGAAACAAACTGTGCAAACACAGCATTAGCTGTAACGAATGAAGTAAGAATCGATATAAGGAAAGCTCTTTTCATAATATTGATTCAACAATGAGAACATCCATACTCCGAGAGGTCGAATTTTGACAACAGGCACCCACAGACTTCTTGTTCTATTGCTCGTCTGTTCATCTGTTCTTCTGCTTCCCGAGTTGCCTCCTTCGTCGGCATAACAAGACTCCGAGAGGTCGAATTTTGACAACAGGCACCCACAGACTTCCTCTGTTCCTCTGTTGGTCTGTTCATCTGTTCTTCTGTTCCCCGAGTTGCTTCCTTCGTCGGCATAACAAGACTCCGAAAGATCGAGTGTTGACAACAGGCCCCCACAGACTTCTTCTGTTCTATTGCTCGTCTGTTCATCTGTTCCTCTGTTTGCATGACAAGACCCCGAAAGATCGAATTTTAACAACAGGCCCCCACTGACTTCCTCTGTTCATCTGTTGGTCTGTTCATCTGTTCTTCTGTTCAAAATCCTATACTATCCCCCCCATCAACCGGCAGCACAACACCTGTGATGTATTTCGCGGCATCACTGGCCAAAAAATAAGCGGCTTCGCCAATATCTTCCGGCTGACCCATTGTTCCCATGGGTGTGCGGCCAAACACTTTTGCTTTTCTTTCCGGGTCACTGTCCAATGCTTTAGCCGTCATGTCAGAATAAATAAAACCCGGGGCAATTGCATTAACACGAATACCTTTTGAGGATAGTTCTACTGCCATCGCTCTTGTCAATCCATCGATCGCTGTTTTGCTGGCTGAGTAGGCGATCACTTTAGGCAATCCATACTGTGCCGCCATTGAACTGATATTGATGATACAACCGCTTTGTCTTGTCAGCATATGTTTCACTGCTTCACGACTCATGGAGAAAACTGCATTCAGGTTGGTGGTCATCACTCTTTGAAACTCTTCATCGGTTACTTCGGTAAATTCTTTTTTCTGGTTGATGCCTGCGTTGTTTACAAGAATATCTACCTGCCCGAATTTTTTTACAACATCGTTAATGAAAGCGGGGATGGATGAAAGATCACTGACGTCGCAAACAAGTGCATGGCCTAATGCTCCCAATTTTAGTTGGGCCACATCCAGTTTTTCTTTGTCTCTTCCTACAATAATAGTCTCGATGCCATTTTGTATAAACTTTGCTGCAATAGCAAATCCCAATCCTGAGCCACCGCCAGTGACGATAGCAACTTTTTTTGTACTCATTGTTTGTTCATTTCAGTATTCAATTACCCGGGGCAAATAAGATTCGTATGTTTTTATAATACTCCAGGTTATTATCCGGTTTTTCGTAATTGGAAGGTATTGGCTTTTGGGAAAAGGTCTGGAAATATAGCAGGCAGGCATTGCGCCACCATGTCGCGTCTTTCAACTGGATATTGAGCAATTGCTGAACCTGAACGAACCTGTCTTTATCAATAAAATTTGCCAGGCTGTTCCATTGTTTGATAAATGACCTGACTGAGTCAACTCCTGCATTATACTTATAACAGAGTTCATTCCATAAGGTACGACCCGTTTTCATTTTATGATCCCAGGAGGCATGATGGAACCATAATAAATATTCATCGGGACATTTATTGATGTCAGCGTATTGACCTGATACTTCGGGCCGGTATTGTGCCAATGCATTGGTGCCGGTGGAGGTTCTGTTAAACCCAATGCCGAAACTATCGGCACGGTGATAATAAACAGGGTTCCAGTCAGGCCTGTTCAATGTATTTCCCCAGGGCATCGGTCCATAGTGATGACCGTTGTACATAATATGCGTTAACCCGATCGGCGTCATATAATTCACAACCGTTTCATGTGAATTCAGCATGAAGTTTTTAATAACCGGTAAAGCTTTTTTATCAGTCGTAAATGTTTGTTTTATCCATTCTGTTGCTATTTCCTCAGAGGACATATCATCGTTCCAGCTTAATCTTCCTAATGCATACCAGTTGGCCTGCGCAAAAGGATGACCGCACCAGTTGATATCATTGCCAATATTGCTTACAGCAGCCATTCCTGTCAATGAATGATCGTCAACAGAACCATCGATCACTTTGGCAACTGTTGAACCTTTGCCTTTAGCATAAGTATCTGCATTCAAAACTTCTTTGAACATTGGAGCTTCATAGACCAGGTTGGTTCCCTGGCCAAGATATTCCTGTGTCAATTGAAACTCCATCATCAATGGGGTTTGCGGCATTGCTCCGAATAAAGGAGAGAATGGTTCTCTCGGTTGAAAATCTATCGGTCCATTCTTTACCTGCACCATTACATTCTTCCTGAATTTTCCATCGAGTGGCTGAAATTCTTCATAAGCCTGTTTAAAGCGATCATTGGATTCAGGATTATATACAAATGCCCTCCACATCACAATGCCTCCAAATGGAGCTACCGCATCTGCCAGCATATTGGCGCCATCCGCATGATTTCTTTTATAGTCTTGCGGGCCGGGCTGTCCTTCGCTATTGGCTTTTACTAAAAAGCCACCGAAGTCAGGTATGATCGCATATATCTCTTTTGCTTTTTCTTTCCACCAATGCTGAACGGAGTCATTAAGCGGGTCAGCGGTTTTTAATTTTCCAATTTCAATAGGAGCGCTGAATCTTGCCGTGAGATAAACTTTTATTCCATAAGGACGGAACACATCTGCTAATGCTTTTACTTTCTCGAGCCAGGGTTTGGTTAGAATGGTGGCATTGGCATTTACATTGGTAAGCACAGTGCCATTAATACCAACAGATGCATTGGCTCTTGCATAATCAATATATCTTTTATCAATATAACCGGGAAGTGTGTGCCAGTTCCAGATAGAAAAACCCGCATAACCTCTTTCCACTGTGCGGTTGAGGTTATCCCAATGATTTAGCAACCGGAGTTTTAAACGTGGTGATGAAACAATATTCAGTTGATTAATGGGCGTTTCCGTTTGTAATAGCCGGAGAAAATGGAAAACACCATAAAGCACTGCAACATCAGTGTTGCCGGTAATGACGATAGCTTTTTTACCAGCTATAATTTTACTTTTTATCACAAAACCTTCTTCACCTGCTTGTTTTAATTCTGTAGTAAGCCCGGCTTGTGCAATAACAGGAGAGGATCCATTTCCTATAACTATACTACTGTTATTAATGATTGAAATGAAAGGGATCTTTTTTTGTAAGAGACCATTCAGGCCGGTCTGTAATTCATCTTTTGCTATTTGCAGGGTAGGAGAGCTGTTAGTGAAATATAAACCGGTGACCTGTTGCTTATAGGCTGACTGCAGTGATTTGTTATCAATTGCTTTGTACCGTAACCATAGATCATAACCATCCTCCGCCCATAGATCGCAGGTCGTGATGAAAAAAAGTATAGCAAAAAATATTTTCTTCATCCGTTGTTGGCTGGTTTAGGAATGTTTCCCTTTTTTTAAAGAAGATTTCCTGATAATAAGATCGGAACGTACAACGATAGTGTTGGTGTGTTTGATATTGGATAAACCTTTCAGGTGATTGATCAGGTTGCGGGCCGCGATCTCGCCCATGTCAATACCCGGGTAATGGATAGTGGTCATTTGCGGTTCAACGATCTTGCTGATGGCATCATTATTAAAACCTACTATGGCAATATCATCAGGGATATTCACGCCATGTTCTTTTAATGTTTGCATACAGACAGCGGCAGAGAAATCATTCGTGATAAATGCACCATCGGGCAATGGCTTCATTTTAAGGATCTGCAAAGCCGCTTCCACGCCACACTGTTCGCTCAGGTCTTTGATAAGAACATGATCCTTATTATAGGGAATACCATTATCATAAAGCGCATCCGTATAGCCTTTATGACGTTGAGCATATACATTTCGTTTTAAGTTGGCAGTTACCAGCACAATACGTTTGCATCCCTGTTCAATAAGATGTTGTGTTGCCTGGTAACCGCATTTATAATTATCAATGATCACTTTTGTACTGTCGCTGCGTTCTTCCACCCTGTCAAAAAAGATAACGGGTATTCCTTTCTCTTCATATTGCCTGTAATGCTCAAGACCCTTTGTGTCAAATGCCAATGAAGCGATGAGTCCATCCACTCTTTTATGAAAAAGGTTTAATGCATTGGCCGCTTCTTTCTCAAAACTTTCAGACGAGTGCGCTATGATAAGATCATATTTGGCTTCGGTTGTTACTTTTTCAATTCCCGCGAGTACAGAGGTAATGAAGTTACTGTTCAACTCGTGCACAATAACACCGATGGTATTTGTTTTTTGTTTGCGGAGACTGCTGGCAAAAGTGTTGTGGCGATAGCCTAATTCTCTTGCGGCTTCCTGGATCTTTTTGCGGGTGTTCTTATTGATAGCAGGATGATCCTGTAAGGCTCTGCTAACAGTAGCTGAAGAAAGGTCAAGCTTCTGTGCAATATCGTATATGGTCACATCCTTTTTAGGTTTCATGCTGCAATCGGTTGCATAAAAATCGCAAAAAAAATGGAATTAAAAAGTTTTGTTTTTTAAAGATGACTCCCGAACGATCAGGTCTGATCGAAGAACTATCGTGTTGGTGGTTTTAATATTGGAAGTTCCTTTGAGATGATTGATAAGATTGGTTACTGCGGCCTCACCAATGCTATAGCCGGAGTAATTAACGGTGGTTAGATTAGGTTCAACGACCTTGCTTATAGGGTCGTTATTAAACCCTGCAAAGGCGATATCCTGGGGGATGCGAACACCGGCTGCTTTCAGGCGGATCATGCAGTGCACAGCGGCTGTGTCGTTGGCAGAGAAAACAGCATCGGGCCTGTTCTTTTCTTTCATTCTTAATATATGCTCGGCGGCTTCTGTGCCTGCCTCTTCATTAAGGTTACTGGTATAAACCAGCTTTTCCTCGAAAGCTATTTTATGGTCCCTTAGTGCTTGTTTATAGCCGCGCAATCGTTCAGCATAAACATTCCTGAGCAGGTTACCACCCAGGTGCATGATTCGCTTACAACCCTGTTCCAGCAAGTGTTTGGTGAGGTTATAGGCCGCCTGGAAGTTGTCTATAATAATAGAAGTGCTTTCGTCGTGGAGGTAGATACGATCAAAGAAAACAACGGGGATGGTCTTCTTAAAAAATGGTTCCAGGTGCTGGATGTCTTTGGTGTCATAGGCCAATGAGACCAGCAATCCGTCCACCCGTTTATTGAACATAGTGCGGGCATTGAGCACTTCTTTTTCAGCGCTTTCGAGTGATTGGCTGATGATGAGGTTGTATCCCTGTTTGCTTGCCACATCTTCCATTCCGGATAGCACACTGGCAACAAAGTAACTATTAAGACGTGGCACAATAACACCTATAGTATGCGTCTTTTTACTGCGAAGGCTGCTGGCGAAAGTATTGGAACGATAACCCAGTTCTTTAGCAGCGTCAGCTATTTTTTTCCGGGTATTCTTATTAATAGCAGGATGGTCCTTTAGCCCGCGGCTTACGGTAGTAGCCGAGATGTTCAGGTGCTTTGCAATATCATAGATCGTTATCTCTTTCTCTTCAGCCATCCTAATTACGTGTTGGTGCAAAGGAAACCAGGAAATTTCAAAAAAAAAATTGCAATCGGTTGCATTTTTTAAAAATTCCCTTATATTCGTTTTGCCAAGGACATTTTTCAACGATTGATACGACTTTAAAACCAAGATCATTTCATTGGGCTGCTATATGAGAAATAAGCGATCATATACCTCTTTCCTGGTTTCTGTTATACCAGCCTTCCTGGCATTAATACCTCCACTTTCTTCAACCAATCTCATAAGCGATGCATAGCGTAACGCTTTTAAGAGAATCTCATAAACATTAAACAACTCTGTTTACTTGCCAAAATGATAAATATGAAAAAAACTGCCAATCAAAAGCTACTTATGAAGAGACTGCGGTTGCATGCATTTGTATTCACTGCAGTGATGCTATTACTTGCTGCTTTCGGCCAGGTATATGCTCAAAATCAAAACCAGAACAAAAACATTACGGGCCGTGTTACCAATGAATCCGGGGCGGCCGTAGCAGGAGCGACTGTACAGGTTAAAGGAACTACTGTCGGTACAACAACTGATAACAATGGAAATTTTTCCATCAACGCCGCTAAAGGTGCAATACTTGTTATTTCAAATGTTGGATTTACCGACCGGGAAATCCTGGTAGGCGATAATGCGACCATCAATGTTCAGTTATCATCTACTGTAAGAGATATGAGTGAAGTGATCGTTGTGGGATATGGTTCTCAGCGGAAGGAAGCAGTAACGGGTTCCGTTGCTTCTATTAACGGAACTGTTATGCGTGAGATACCTGCTCCTAATATTTCACAGGCATTGCAAGGACGTTTAGCCGGCGTGGAAATGTCGCAAACATCAACAAGACCCGGCGCTACGATGCAGATCCGTATCAGGGGTACACGTTCATTAAGCGGTGATAATAATCCATTAGTTGTTCTTGATGGAATACCTTTTATGGGATCGCTTGCAGATCTTAACCCTAATGATATTAAGAGTATTGACATTTTGAAAGACGCTTCATCAACTGCTATTTATGGTTCACGCGGTTCGAATGGCGTCATACTTGTTACAACTGATAAAGGAAATAAGAACAGGAAGCCCCGCATCAGTTATAATTCTTATGTAGGTGTACAGGAAGTTTTTTCAAAATATCCTATGATGAATGCTGAGCAGTTCATTGCGCTTCGTGCTGCAAGGGGTCAATACACCAACGGCCAGGATGAGGATAATAGCTTAGATACGGATTGGCAGGACCTGCTTTACCAAACAGGTATCGTTACAGATCATAATATCAGTCTTGCTGGTGGAACAGAAACAGGTAGCTACAACTTTGGCGGTGGTTATTATTTGAACCAGGGTGTGCTTCCTACTCAGCGATTCACACGCTATTCAGTAAGAGGTTCGCTTGATCAGCAGGTTGGAAAATATTTCCGCGTAGGATTCACCAGTTATAATAACTATAATAAAACGGAAGGTAACCAGGTTGGGTTATACAATTCATTAAGTATGACGCCGATCTCTTCTCCTTTTAATCCGGATGGCACAATGAAAAGATCTATCCGGATGGCCAATATTGACAACCAGTATATTTATACAAAAGATGTAATAGAGCGATTGAAAGATGATGATCAGTGGATCAATGAAACCAGGGGTTTTGCATCTTATAATGCCATCTATACTGAAGTAAAAGCTCCATTCCTCGATGGATTAAAATACAGGATCAATGTTGGACTGGATTTTATCCAGAACAATAGCGGTAATTATACAGGAGCAGGTGTTGGTAATGGAGATAATCCGAATTCTGTTTCCAGCGCTGCTGTTGATAACAGACAAACGTATCACTGGACAATTGAAAACCTGCTTTCTTATGATAAAACATTTGGAGGCAAACATACCGTGAATGCCGTAGCGTTGTATTCAGCCGAGCAAAGCAAATACAACCGGTCAAACATGTCGGCACAGGATATACCCGTAGATGCTTTTCAATTTTATAATTTAGGACAAGCTGCCGGCCAGATCATCGTTAACCCTGCTAACCAGGATTACCAACTATGGGGGCTTAAATCCGTAATGGGTCGTTTGATGTACTCATACGATAATCGTTACATGATCTCAGCTACTGTTCGTTCTGATGGATCATCAAGATTGGCTGAAGGTCATAAGTGGCATACTTATCCTGCCGTTTCTGTAGGTTGGAATATCTCGAATGAATCTTTCATGCAAAGTGTTTCATGGGTAAACAATCTTAAACTGCGGGTAGGCTTCGGGCAAACCTCTAACCAGGCAATCGATCCTTATTCTACACTTGGTTTATTGAGTACAAGACCTTATAATTTTGGTCCATCCACTTATTCTACCGGTTACTATGTAACAGGTATTCCCAACCCGGGTTTAGGATGGGAATTTTCAAAAACGTTGAACTTCGGTATTGATTTCTCGCTATTGAAAAACCGGTTGTCCGGAACAATAGAATATTATATTACGAAGACAGAAGATGTTCTGTTGAACCAGGGCCTCCCTCCAACTTCCGGCGTAAGTAATATTCGTGCAAACATTGGCGATACTGAAAACAAAGGATTTGAACTTAGTTTGAATGGATTGATCCTTGACAACCCGGATGGGCTGAGCCTTGAAGCAGGATTTAATTTTTATATCAATAATAATAAACTGGTATCACTTGCTACCGGCCAAACCAGGGATGAAAATAACTGGTGGTTTGTCGGGCATAATATCAATGCCATTTTTGATTATAAAAGAATAGGTTTATGGCAGGACCATGATCCTTATTTCAGCATACTTGAACCAAGTTCAGATAGCAAGCGTGGAATGATAAAAGTAGAATACACCGGCACTTATAATCCTGATGGTACACCGACAAGAGCTATCGGATCTGCCGACAGGCAAATACTTGATGTTGATCCTGATTTCCAGGGAGGATTCAATACACGTTTAGCGTATAAAGGTTTTGACCTCGGTGTGGTAGGTTTCTTCAGAAGCGGTGGCATTCTTTTCAGCACCATTCACGGCTCAAGCGGTTATCTTAATATGCTCACCGGTCGCAGAAATAATTTAGCAGTAGATTATTGGTCAGCCAGCAGCCCCAATGCTAAATACCCAAATCCTGCAGGCCCGATCAGCAATGATAATCCAAAGTATGGTAGCACGCTCAGCTATTTTGATGGTTCATTTTTGAAGATCCGCACCATCACCCTGGGTTATGATTTCAATAGAAGCGTGTTGAAGAGATCAGATGTTAAGCTGCGTATGTATTTAACTGCACAGAATCCATTTGTTCTGTTCTCACCATACCACAAGGAATCAGGTCTTGATCCTGAAACCAACTCTGTTGGAAGTCAGAATGTATCATCAACAGGAGCAATCAGTTCAAATAATACCCTGCTGAACCGCTTGTTGATCGTGGGGTATAATACTCCTGCAACACGCAACTATGTTCTTGGCCTTAATTTGACCTTTTAAAACCTGCGAATATGAAACACATACAAATAAAATTCTTCTTTATAGCAACGCTGGTACTGCTCTTATCTTCAGGTTGTAAAAAACTCCTGGAAGAGAAGCCGCGTAGTATCTATACACCTGAGTTTTTTAAAACCGAAAAAGGTGTATTAGGTGGCATCACATCACAGTATGCCCACCTTCGCTTCATTTACGGTCAGCCTTTTTATTATAATAGTCTTGAAACCGGTACTGATGAATACACATATGCCCAAAGCAGTGATGCTAACCAAAGGGATATGGATTATAGCAGTGTTTCAAACCTGACAGGCGCAACCAGTCGTTCTGATGTATTATGGGGTGTTGCGTTTTCTAATATCAATACTGCCAGTGGTATTATTGAAAATGCAGAGATTGTTGGAACCATCCCCGCTTCATTGATAGCAGAAGCCAGGTTTTTCAGAGCGTTTGATTATTTTATGTTAGTGCAAACTTTTGGTGGTGTGCCTTTGGATCTGGGAGCGGGAGAACTGAAGTTTAACACAACAGCATCGAGAACATCTGTCCGCAATACAGTACCCCAGGTTTATACTAAAGCAATATTCCCTGATCTGTTAAAGGCAGTAGATGATCTGCCAGCTGTGCCAAGAGCAACGGGAACTGCTTCTAAAACATTGGCACGTTTATACCTGGCTAAAGCATACCTCACTTATGCATGGTGGTTACAAAACCCAAATAACATTCCAACCTATCCTGACGCGCCAAGAACAGATCCTGATGGACATGATGCTCCCTGGTATTTTCAAAAAGCCTATGAAGTGGCTTTGCAGGGTATTGACCAGGCAGGCACTACGTTTGGGTTATTAGATAATTTTTACGACGTGCATGTTGGCGGCAATGACCGCAACAAAGAAATGTTGCTCTATGCCGATCACACTGATCAAAGTGAATTTTATAACGGATCTCCTTTAACAGGTTTTCAAAGTGAAATAGGAAACGATGGAAGAAATAGTGCTGTTTGGTTTGTAACGTCTAATTACACGGTATTAACCAGCGCCCCTAACCCTGATGGCACCGGCAACAGCACTTATGCTAATGGTGCAAATACAGTTCAGCGTGAGGCTGCGCAACCTTATGGACGCCCTTACATCAGGATGGCCCCACCTATCGGGGTGTTTACAAACACGTTTGTTGAGAAAACACTTGACTCACGCTATGATGGTACGTTTAATGCCGTTTATAGAGGTAACTGGAATAAGGCAGGAATCAATGTGACTACTTTTTACAATGCCAACGATATGCCTGTTACTTTAGGACAACCTATATTAAGTTTTCTCGAAACTGATGCCGACGCTGCGGGAATTGTTT
>DASVNY010000207.1:0-3951 GCA_036383615.1 Chitinophagaceae bacterium | reverse complement strand
ATCACCTATAGTAACCTGAGTGCTGTGTTTGTTAAAAAAGGTGATGAGGTTTCGCGTGGTGATTGTATGGGCACAACCGCTGATGCTTACGATGAAACATCTGACCGCAAACAAGTGGATATTCTCGTGCTTCAAAAAAATCGCCGGATACCCTACACTAAAACGATACAGTATATCCGCTACAATATGTCGAAAGGAAACCTGTCGAAAGCAGCCAAGAGATACGATAGTCGCTTATAGTGAAATGTAAAAGTTAAAATGTAAAATGCAGAATGTAAAACCTTTTACATTCTGCATTTTACATTTTGCATTCTATATTTTATAAGCAACCCCTTCAAGCGCCAGTTCTGTATCAGGGAAAACTTCTCTTGCTTCCTGTTCAAATTCTTCCAGCGTATCATATTTGCTGCTAAAGTGGCCTATCAATAATTTCTTTACGCCTGCTTTTTGGGCGATCAATGCAGCCTGGCGGGTGGTGGAGTGAAACCGGGCCTCTGCTCTTTCTCTTAAATTATCAAGGTAGGTTGTCTCATGATAGATCATATCAGCACCCTGGATATGCGGAATGATGGTTTCATCATATTTGGTGTCGGCACAAAAGGCATAGACCTTGCCGGGTTCGGCGGCTGTCGTTACCCATTCATTTTTTATAATTGTACTATCCTTTTTAGTGTAATCCTCTCCATTCTTTAACCTGTCATAAAAAGAGGAGGGTATTTCATACTCTTTTGCCTTGTCAGGCTCCAGCTTTCTCGGCTGTCTTTTTTCACGGAACACAAAACCATAGCATTCGATCCGGTGGTTGGTGCGAAAACATTTTACCATGATCCTTTCATTGTCCAGTAATGTGGCTGCTTCTGTAATTGTATGCAGGTGCAGTTTAAAGGGAAGCGTGGTGTCGGCCACTTTTAACTGCAGTTCGATGATCTCCTTTAAAGGAGAGGGGCCAAATACATGCAGCTCCTGCTGATGGCCCAACAAACCAAAACTGTTGATCAATCCTATTAACCCGAAATAATGGTCGCCATGCAGGTGTGAAATAAAGATGTGCGATATTTTGCTCCGCCTGATCTTATAATTGATCATTTGTATCTGTGTGCCCTCACCGCAATCCACTAAATAGTTGTTGCCGTCAAGTGTTACCACCTGGCTGGTTGGGTGCCTGTCGAATGCCGGCACGGCAGAGTTATTTCCTAAAATTGTTACGGCCAACACGATCGGTCTTTGATTTTGGGTTTTTGATTTTAGGTTATTTCCTTCCTGACTTTTCAAATTTCGGACTTCAAACTTCAAATCAAAGATCAGTACAACCAATCCAAAATCCCAAATCCAAATTCCAAAATCTAAAGCGGTTTTATTCTTCGTCCAGCAGTTCCCTTTCTATTTCTTCCATCTGAACAATATCCCAGGCCTCGCTTTCGGTGGGCGTAACATTCATCATTTCCAAAAGTTCATTTTTATCCAAAAACTCTTCCACCTTTTTTTGTAATTCGCAGATCACAAAAGAAGCGCTGTTTTCATAAAAACGTTGTTGAATATGTACCAGTTTTTCGGCAGCAGCGATGTCCAGCGTTTCGATGTCTCCCATTTTAAGCACCAGGTTTTTAACGTCATTTTGCAGGTAGGGTAACAAACCATTACCCAGTTCTTCTGTCATACTTGCAGAAAGCGAGGGTCCCGGCAGCGTGATGGCATGAAATCTTTCTTTGGTATCCGATTTGAAATGCATAAAGAAATTTAAAGTTCCTTGACCTGGTTTTATAAGTCTGTAGCTGGCCACAGGTATTTGCGCAAAGTGGAAAAATGGCCGGAGCCCGACAACTTAAATTATCAACATCTCGTTTATAAAAACGGGAAAACAGGAACCAAATTTATTTGTTAATATTGTATAACAACCAATTATCTTAAATGGATAACAATTTTTCAGCCCAGGTTAAAGAGATCATTTCGTTCAGCAGGGAAGAAGCGCTTAGATTGGGAAATGATTTTATCGGTACCGAACATCTCCTGCTCGGTCTTATCCGGGAAGGAGACAATACCGCTGTCCGCATTCTTAAGAGTTTTAATGTTGACCTTTATGAGCTCCGAAAGGAAATAGAACTCGCTGTAAAGGACAAAACAGGAAAGAACATAGCCAACATCAATAGCCTTCCACTCACCAAGCAGGCCGAGAAAGTGATCAGGGTAACCGTGCTTGAAGCCAAAGCGCTTAAAAGCGCCACGGTAGAAACAGAGCACCTGATGCTTTCGATCTTAAAGAACAAGGAAAATATTGCAACACAAATCTTAAATCAATTTGATGTGGACTACGATCTTTTCAGGCAGGAATTAGGCATTGTAAAATCCAGTGACCCCCGCGCAGAATACACCGACGAGAATGATGATGATTTTGACGAAGAAAAAAAATATTCTGGTCAGAAAGGCGCCGGCAAACAACAGGGCAATGCTAAAAGTAAAACACCGGTACTTGACAATTTTGGAAGAGATATTACCAAGCTCGCCGAAATGGGAGCACTCGATCCAATTGTCGGCCGTGAATCAGAAATAGAAAGAGTTTCTCAAATACTCTCCCGGCGCAAAAAGAATAACCCGATCCTTATCGGTGAACCGGGTGTGGGTAAAACAGCGATCGTTGAGGGTTTGGCGCTGCGCATCGTTCAGCGCAAAGTTTCAAGGGTATTGTTTGATAAAAGAGTTATATCGCTTGACCTTGCCGCATTGGTGGCAGGTACAAAATACCGTGGCCAGTTTGAAGAAAGGATGAAGGCCATCATGAATGAATTGGAAAAGAACAGGGATGTTATTCTTTTCATTGATGAGTTGCATACCATTGTTGGTGCAGGTGGCGCCAGCGGTTCACTTGATGCAAGCAATATCTTTAAACCCGCCCTGGCAAGAGGAGAACTTCAATGTATCGGGGCTTCCACACTGGATGAATACCGCATGTATATTGAGAAAGACGGTGCATTGGATCGTCGTTTTCAAAAAGTGATGGTTGATCCGCCAAGCGTGGATGATACGATCCAGATATTGAACAATATCAGTTCAAAATATGAGGATTACCATAATGTAACCTATAGCAATGACGCGATAGAAGCTTGTGTGAAGTTGAGCGATCGTTATATCACTGATCGTTTGTTGCCCGATAAAGCGATCGATGTAATGGACGAGGTAGGCGCAAGGGTGCATTTAAAGAATATCAATGTTCCGCAGAATATCGTTGAGCTCGAAGCCAAGATAGAAGATGTGAAGAATGAAAAGAATAAAGTGGTGAAGAGCCAGAAGTTTGAAGAAGCGGCTTCATTAAGGGATACGGAAAAACGTTTGCAGGAAGAATTAGAAAAAGCAAAAGCTGATTGGGAAGAAGAAAGCAAACATAAACGTTACCCGATAGGCGATGAAGATATAGCAGAAGTAGTGAGTATGATGACGGGTATTCCTGTGAAGAGAATGGTGCAGGCCGAAACAGAAAAGCTGCGCAAAATGGCTGATGATATGAAAGCCATGGTAATTGGGCAGGAGGAGGCCATTGCCAAAGTGGTAAAAGCCATTCAGCGTAACAGGGTAGGGTTGAAAGACCCTAAAAAGCCGATAGGAACCTTTATTTTCCTTGGACCTACCGGTGTGGGTAAAACAGAGCTTGCCCGTTCACTCGCGAGATATATGTTTGATTCGGAAGATGCCCTTATCCGGATCGATATGAGTGAGTACATGGAGAAATTCACGATCAGCCGTTTGATAGGAGCGCCTCCGGGATATGTGGGTTATGAAGAAGGCGGCCAGTTGACAGAGAAAGTTCGTCGCAAACCTTATAGTGTGATCCTGCTGGATGAGATCGAGAAAGCGCACCCGGATATATATAATATATTATTACAGGTGCTCGATGATGGCCAGTTAACGGATGGTTTAGGAAGAAAAGTGGATTTCAAAAATACCACGATCATCATGACA
>DASVNY010000206.1:0-4381 GCA_036383615.1 Chitinophagaceae bacterium | reverse complement strand
GGACTGCTATTGTCCTCCGTGTAACCTTTTCTTTTCATTTCTTCCCGGATCGAGTTCCAGATCCTTTGTTCGTTCAACTGGTTCACATTTTTGTTGGCTGAAACATTGTAAAGGCTAAAACTTTTGTAGCTGTTGAAATTTGCCGACCTGTCGTAGTCGCTGCTCACAGAAAGCGTGGGCTTGCATGATACCAGCAGACCAAGCGGCAGTGCCAGCAACATTGTTTTAAAAATGATCTTTTTCATAATTGTGTTTTTGATTTAAAATTTAATTACGGTGCAAGATTAACATGCGAAAGAGGCGTAAATGTTCAGATGCTACGATCCGAACGACCCGAAAACCATTTTATAGTTCGGTTCTGATAACCCGAACGACCGGCACGATTCTTAAACAAAAAATCCATTTCATAAACTGAAATGGATTTTCTCCCACATCATTAAAAGATCAAACTGGTCTTACAACCAGTTGTTGTTTTTGAGATATTTTGATCAGTTCGAGCCCCATTAACACCTGGCCAGTGGCAAAAAGACCTAATACGATCAGCATCACTCCTGGTATGCTGTATCCAAGTACCTTACTGATGACCATTTCGCTGAGAAACCCAACTGCTATTGCAGCGAGTGTGACCACCCATGCTTTTCGTGAGATCAGTTTTTGTTGATGAAGACCAATTGCCATCATCAAACTGCCGGCAAAAAATGGCAAGAGGATCGGAAGTAACATCACTACCCCATCCGTTTGCATCAGGTCCATCACTCTTACAACATCTTTTTGTATTGTGACAGAGTCATCTGTCATGAACCAGGCAAGCAGGTGAAAGAAAGCGTCAGAGCAAAGACCGAGGGTGCCGATAGCAAACAAGCCAATACCCAACAACATAAGTTTCTTTGCATAAATATCCCTGATCAATAGGAAGAATGAAATTATATATAGCACCGATGAAATAATCTGTATAATAACAGACGATATTACCGCCATGCGATTTTCTTTTACTTTCTCCAGTATATGCATCGTATCAACCGTTCCTGGATCAGGCATCAGGAACCAACTGACCCAGAATGTAATGGCAGCAAGGATGAACAAACTACCTGTTAATTTTATTTGACTGTTCATTATTGTTTAATTGTTACAAACAGTGCGACCTTCCGCCGTACCAGCTTCCCGGTCGCACCATTTGATGGTTTCATAGATAATTATTTTGTTTCAGATATTTTTGGAAACCCGTTCATTAGTTTGCTGACCGCTTTTTTTATCACCGCTTCAGGGTCCTTTGGTTTTTGTGTGTATTCGCCCTCAACTGATCCTTGCCAAACCAGTTTATTGGCTTTAACATCAATTATATCGATCACCAACGATCCCTCTTTGTAATTATCTTTTTCCAGTGTGCCGTAACTGGTAGTTATGTTACTGATAGCCGACCCTGATAGTTTTTGCTTATTATCAATTATTGTAACAGCATTTACCAACAGGTCAGGATCAGTATTGGTTTCAGTATATCCTTTTTTGGCCATCTCCCGCCTGATACTGTTCCAGAGTCTTTCTTCGTTTAGCTCATTTACATTGTTGCTGGTGATCAGCGAATACATTGCAAAGGTTTTGTAAGACGAAAAATTAGCGGCCTTGTCATAATCTGTGCTTACATGCATAGTAGGCTGGCAGGACGTTAACAACATCACCGACACACCCAATAAAAAACTTCCGATCATTAGCTTTTTCATAATTCTTTTTTTGATTTTAAAAATTTAATAGAATGCAAGATTAGCTTATGAAAAAAGCGAGATGGTTCCGATACTATGATCTGAACCATCTCTGATCAATATTCATGTTCGGCTCGTTTGATCCGAACGTTCGAAATCCGTAGAACAGTGATTGCTAAAAGATTAGTGTTGCCTGAATATTTTTGCTATCCCCTTTCTGAAAAGCTCTAAATAGTCGTTTTTTCTTTCCTCAGCGTTTGAATAATAGGTTGGAGAGCTTATCGTGTTGCCAAAAGCCAATCCACCTTTGGCCTTGCTGTCCGGGAACCATATCCTCTTGCCGTTACTATCAAAGACAGCAATATCTATGGTCAGTTTTGGCTGAGCTGTATTGGCAATACCGCCGCCCAGTAAACCCGAAACCCAGTAATCAGTATAGATTTTAATGTAATAGTCATACTGTTTGCCATTTAGTAATTGACGATCAGCTTTTCTGAATTTGCCGATACCTTTCCAGGAAGAGTTATTCAATGCGACAGAATCTTTTTGAAGCACTGTGATCTCATCTATATGGTATCGTTCTGCCAAAAGAATAAGCATAGTGTCCAGCAAATAAAAATGTTCGCGTTTGCTAAGTCCATTGTAGTGAGGCCCCGTGCTAAGCATAGTGCATTGTGTAACGGCGGCTGTTCTAATCGCTTTCTGTCCCTCGATTTTAACTGTGGCAGTCAAAAAAGCGATTCCAAGGATCAATACTTTCATTTTTGTAAAATTTTTATGAACAAATAAAATTGACGCTCCAAAAATGAAGTATTGAGAAAATGGAAAAGCCCGGATTGGGTTTTTCGGACTTATTTTAAAGGGAGTTTGCAGTCCTGATCTATAGATCGGGATAATAATTGTCACGAATCAACTAATGATTTGTTTCTTTCCCGGTATTCTGTGGGAGTGAGCCCCGTAAATTTTTTAAAGACCGTATGAAAAGTTGTTTTGGAGTTGAAGCCCGCTTCAAAGCCTACAGATAGTATCGTGTAGTTTTTATTTTTGTCATCCAGCAATAATCGTTTGGCTTCCTCTACCCTATAGCCATTGATAAGGTCATAGAAAGATTTGTTCATCCCCTCATTGATCACCTGCGAGGCCTGGTAAGCCGGGATACCCATTTTTTCAGCAAGCATTTGCAAAGTGAGTTCGGGTTCCTGGTATATCTTTTCCTGTTCCATTAATCGTGTGATCGCTGTAATAAATTCGGTCGCCTTTGTTTCCGGTAATCCTTTGATAGATATTCCTTGTTTAACCTGTTCTTGATTTGTTTCTACCATTTCTGCTTCGATGATCTCATGTTCGATCTTCTCTTTTGTTTTTCCTGGTTGCAATTGCCACAAAGTGGGTTGGCCCATCCCCTTGAATGCTACCAAATAAATATAAGGAGTGATGATAGCTGTATTAATCAGAATAAACAGGCCAAAGTTTTCCGGGTGGGTTGTTATAAAATATACCAGCACAAATACAGTTATAATAAGGAACAAAAAACCATTCAGCAGCCACCTGACCCATGAAAGATTGATCCTGCTTGTTTCAGAGTACAGATGTTGAATGGATCGCTGGTAACGACTCAGCGCCTGGCGGGCAAGGAGGTAATAGAACAGCATTTGAAGGTTACGCAAGATCACGATGATCAGTGTCAGGGGCGCCAGCAGAATTTCCTCGGAAGGTTCTTTTAGGCCAGGGAATTTTTTTATCCAGGGATAATAAAATACATACATAACAATCATCACAGCTGCAAACAATAAAAAATGTATCCATTGTTTTTGCCAATGGATTGGGCCCCTGAAACTTCTTACATATAAATAAAGAAATGGCCCGATCAGAAATTGGAATGGTATTAAATGAATTATACTTTGCCAGGAAAACAGGTATTGAAATACAGGCATGAGCATAAAAATGCTGACAGTCAGGATATGCAGCGAAAGAAAGATGTTCACCGAACGATCACTACGTGGATGAAAATACAATAGCCCGGCCAATAGAATTGCCTGGATAACACCTGCTGCGGAAATAAATAGGATCAGCGATGTGGACATAGTGGCAAGTAGCGTTCTCTTTACAAGTTAATGCTTTTACCGCCCGGAGCATTACCCTTCGCCAGGCAAGATCAAAAAACTATTTTATCCAAGTGCTGATAATGAGTAGGTAGCTACTCCCGTTTAGTGAGTGGCATAAAAAAAGCCCCGGCAGACCGGGGCGATCATAATGCAATTAGTATGGCGAAATTATGCGTATTCTTCTTTCGCCGTCTTGCTATACTCATCAATCAGCCTGCGCTGAATATCAAATGGCACAGCTTCATAGCCACTGAAACGCATCTTAAATTTAGCCCTTCCCTGCGTAATGGAGCGCAATGAAGATGAATAGCCTTCCATTTCTGATAAAGGAACTTTAGCGATCACTTTCTGAAAATGACCTTCGCTATCTATTCCTTCAACAATAGCCCGGCGGCTTTGGAGATCCCCCATCACCGAGCCCGTCAGATCATCGGGACATAACACTTCCAATTTATAAATGGGCTCTAATATTTGTGGATCGGCTTGCTGGAATGCATGACGGAATGCTTGCAAACCTGCGATCTTAAATGAAATATCATTGCTATCAACAGGGTGCATCTTGCCATCATACACAGAAAC
>DASVNY010000205.1:0-4011 GCA_036383615.1 Chitinophagaceae bacterium | reverse complement strand
TTCATTGGGGTAATTCGGTGTGTATTCTTTATCCTTTTTGAACCATGAATAGTTGGTAACATTATTCAAAGGCATTCTGTCCTGGTACTGGAATGCTGCTATCCATGTAAACCCATTGCCAATGCTCTCTGTAAAACTTCCCCGGAAATAATAAGCCTCGTAAGTTTTTAAACGATTCTCTTTTCTTAATAAGGATGAAAGTGTGTTACCTCTTGGTCCGATGGGGCTGTAGTTATTAAACTGGAATACTCTTTTGCCTCCTGAGAGTGCAATTTGATTAGCATTCTTTTTTCCGAAATTGTAACGAACAGTCAGGTGCGCATTGAAATGGTTATTACCAAACCCATATCGAAGATTAGGAGCAAACGAAATGCTGTGCCGGCTGTAAATGCTGCTATCTAATCGTTTCGTCCATACAGCGCCTGTGTTCACCACTAATCCTTCTGCGGCATTGAAACTGACCTGTTCTGTTAATGGCCGGAAAGTAAAGGATGTTCTTTTTCTTTCCGTAGCGATGGTTTGCTCAAACATAATAGCGCCAAGAATATTGAGCCTGTTATGGACCTTTTCAATCGAATCCTTATAAGCCGGATCCTGTCTCACTTTCTCCAAACTATCTTTTACGCGATAATCAAATTTTTCATCTTCTTGTAGTGGAACCGGTCTTGCCGACTCCCAGTATTCATTAGTCTTTTTATTTGACCCGTCGTTATACTTTAATAATGTGCTGCTAAAATGTTTCTTTTCAAACCCCGGCTCCATGTTGAAGTTGGAATAGATATTCACAAAACTACCATAGGCATCAAAGCCAAGTATCTTGGCCCACGGATACATCACCTGGCTCATGATCACCCATGTGTCTCCATTCAAAGGACGATAAAGCTGTTCGATCTTTAGCGAATCGAGGAACTGCATCTGTGATTTTTTGGTAAGCGTCAACTGCACAGAATGCAGGCGCCAGTCATCTTCAACGATATTGATATATCCCTCAAAAAGCGGTTCATACTTACGACGTGGTATCACTTTTACACGGCTAACAGTTTTACCATCTTCCTGGAAATCGCCTTCAAATTTGTATTTATAATAGTACAAGGCATTATCAGAGATAGGAGAAATAAATCCACGGGGGTTAAGCGTGTTATTAGGGTTTTGCTCGTTGCCTATAAAAATATTATTGTCGTAGAGTGAGAAAAAGCGGGGGGCGCTTAATCCATAGGCATCACTATTGCCGCTCACTTTTGAAGACAACACTTCGATACGTTCCTTATCGGGTCTTTCAACGGAGTATTTAGAAATGGTTTCGGAGAGATAAAGCATTTTACGCTTGCTGGTATCTCCATCTTCGAAATCTATTTTGCGACCCAATATTCTTTTAGGATAGTTTCTTACTCTCAGCTGTCCTTTTGTATAAACTTCGCATTCAAATTCGTCTAATTGATCCCGGTAAAATTGCCTTTTCTTAATAGTATTTCGAATGATCTCATAAGCGGGGTCCTCTCCTTTACGAATAACCACTTCGGTAAGAGTTACCTCCTGCATACTAAGGGTAAAGTTCACGACCACATCATCTTTGCCACAAACAACCACTTTCTCTTCCTTTTGATAGTTCACGTGCTGGCAAACGAGGGTGTATTGCCCGGGTTCAAGTTCGAGAAAGTATCTTCCTTCTGCATTGGCATTGGTTCCTCTTGAAGTTCCTTTTACAAACACTGAAGCATAAGGCACCGGCTTGCCGTCCTTATCGGTAATAAGTCCCAACACTTTTTGTGAAAAGGAGTACATCGAAGAAAAAAGAAAGAAAAAAAACAGGCAACAAAGCTTCTGCATAAATTCAGGTGGCTTCAGGTAAAAAATTTTTATAAGATAAGAAAGATTTTTGAGCTTGTATTTTATTTATCAGTAGAACGTAAAAAGCTTCCAGTCATAGCACTAAACCCTGCCACCAGTCCACCAATGAACGCCGTTACAAGTATAAGCAATAGTGAATTAGGGCCCAGTTTTAATAATTCAGCGATCCGGGTAGAAAGCACTCCATCATTCTTCATATCTATCCACCAGGCCAGGCCTCCCCATAAAATAAATACTCCCAGGAAGCCCGAAAGAAAAGCCTTTCCTGCATGTTGATGCACCAACGCAGCTACAATAAATGCAGCAACCGCGAGACTCCACCAGGGCAAATAAAGACCAGCAATAAAAGCTAATAACGCAGTCAGTACAACAGCCACTAATAATTTCATGTTAATTGATTATTGAGTTGAATCCTATGCTTATCCTTTTTGAAATTTCATGATCCATTTCACTTTTTTGTCGAGCTTATCCCCTTCCCGCATAAACCAAAGCTGGTAATATTTCCCTTCTACCCATGTGTCAACGAAATTATCATAATACTTGCTACCCGGGTTACCATTTTGACCCGCGGGGTAAACTCCATATGCTTCTGTTGGCGTTGATAACTGAACGATCATGCGCCAGCTGGGTCCATGACTTTGTGTAAGTGCATTAATGATATTGCCATTGCCGCCAACATTCAAATTCAATCTTGCAAACGGCAGCAAT
Organism: Chitinophagaceae bacterium; assembly: GCA_036383615.1. GTDB lineage: Bacteria > Bacteroidota > Bacteroidia > Chitinophagales > Chitinophagaceae > CADEDV01. The sequence continues at coordinate 1,455 of DASVNY010000205.1, read as the reverse complement.
GCTGATTTGCCTTTGTCTGAAATATGATAAATGCCCGGTCTTTTAAACTTTGCCCACTCCAATCTTCCCGCGGCTTCTTTTTCTTTTAATGCTGTTGCCGCTTTATTGAGCGCACCTGTAACAACATCAAACAGCGTTTCTACCTGCGGCGTGTTGATATTGTCAATATACTTCAAAGCAGAATCCTTTTTTAGCAGCTCCATAGTAGTTTGCTCTTCGGGCAAAGGAGCCTGGGGTTTTACCTGCATGATATCATCTCTCCAAATATCAGCTTCCAAACTATCCCACCAGCATTGATAAATAGTTTGTCCTTTTGAATCAGGGGAAGCATACAGATCCCAGCTTCTCACTATTCCTAAATATTTTTTTGCATCTGCATTTAGTGCATCTTCCTTCACATATTTCAATAGGATCGGCATAGCATCTTCAGCCAATGTATTGAAATAGTCATACTGCAGCTTTTTCATATCATCTATAGTGATCCCATTCATTTCGGCAAGCTTATGTTCAATAGTAATACCTCTTGGAGTGATATAACTACCGGGAATAAAATAAGGATATGTTGAATCCACCGGTCGTTGATTAGCGCTTTCCAAAAATCCTCTTTCAGGATTTTTTGCATGCGGATTCTCGGTTTGCGGTATAAATCCCTGCCACATATAACTGCTATCTTCCCCCGGCATCACATAAATTCCCTGCCTGTCCCACCTGGCCGGAAATTTTCCCTGTTGCCATATTGCTATATCACCGGACTTGGAGGCAAACACAAAATTCTGACCGGGACAATCAAAATCTTTTATCGCATTGAGGTAATCATCATAATTCTTTGCACGATTCAAATTGTAAAATGTTTTACCCTCATTACTCGGATCATGAGCTGTCCAGCGCACTGCCAGGTTCCTGCTTTTTGAAAGATCATTGGAAAAGCTCTCATCATACATTACCGGTCCAAAGACAGTATAAGCCACCGTATCATAAACAGTAGCACCTCCTCTTACCTTTATTTCTTCAACCCGTAACTGAGTCTTTGTCCACTGTCCATTGAACCAATATTCAGACTTTGTTTTGTCTTTGAATTTGATCTCGTAATAATCTTTTACATCGCGTTGTGCGTTGGTCACACCCCATGCGATGCTATCATTAAACCCGATTATGATATATGGAGTACCCGGTAGTGAAACACCGTAGGCATTGCTAGTAGGGGTTACTAACTGTATCTCATACCAGATAGATGGCAATGATAATTCAAGGTGCGGATCATTACATAGGATAGGCGAACCGCTTTGTGTTTTGCTGCCGGCTACCACCCAGTTATTACTGCCATTGTTTCTATCGGGTCTCTCAATTTCTTTTGTTATAGCGAGGTCCTTATTATTTATATATAACGAGTCTGCTGTTGCCGGAGTCACAGGTACAATTCCCGGTGCATCAAACACAGTTCCTTTTGGAATGATG
>DASVNY010000204.1:0-3875 GCA_036383615.1 Chitinophagaceae bacterium | reverse complement strand
AGATCTAATCATTGACAAGATTGAAAGAAGAGTTGAACGTAAGCGCCTTGTCTGGTGAAGAGAACAGATGGGAAAATGACAAAAACAAACAGGAGCGTTTCAACCAATGGTTGAAGAGTCTTAAGAAAGACATTTATCTCGACCAGGCTGTGAAGGTGGTAAATGATGTTATCAGCCAGCAAAACCTTGTAAAATCCAAACAGCAGGGAACAGAAGTTAAAAAAGCATTCTGATCCTGGTCAAATAAATTAGAGAGGTTGTCTCAAAAATAGTTTTTGCCGGTAAGGCGGAAAGTCGGGAAGTAAAGATCAATCCCAGGTCAATACTTCCCGTCTTGCCGTCTTCCCGGCCATTTTTTTAGCAGCTTTGAGATAGCTTCTTTTTTATGCTTGTTTTGGCAATCTCGTTTTAGCAACTGACCCGTTAGCTTATTACATTGCGGAAACTTTTAACCATGAAAATAAAAGCTTTATTCACAACTGCTGCTCTTTGCTTTGCAATCACCTGCCTCCAGGCTCAAACCAAAGAGATCTACACAAACCCCAATTTCGATTCACTGGCTAAGAACCATGCCATGCTGGCCATTCTTCCTTTTGATGCGGTAATTAACCTGCGTCCGAAAGAAAAGGAAAAAATGAAACCGGGTGAATTGGAGCAAATACAAAAAAAGGAAGGAGAAGCCGTACAAAGCGCCATTCAAACTTACTTTCTTAAACAAAAAGCGAAAGACGATTTCAAAGTAAACTTCCAGGATGTAAGCAAGACCAATGCTTTGCTGGCCAAAAGCGGTTGGACCGTGGATTCTTTAAGAACAAAAACCAAAGAAGAGGTTTGCCAGTTGCTCGGTGTGGATGGTGTGATTTCGGGAACATTATATACAGACAAACCAATGTCTGAAGGCGCGTCAATCGCCCTGGGTATTGCATTTGGCTTTTTCGGTTCTACGAATTCCGGAAAATGCACGATCAATGTACATGATGGAGCAGGAGGTGAGTTGTTGTGGAAATATGAAAAAACACTTTCCCGTAGTTTGGGTAGCGATATCAATAGTGTGATCAATGCTATGATGCGTAAAGCATCCCGCAAGTTCCCTTACGAGGATATCAAATAAAGCGTCGGGCTATGAGTTATGAGCTGCGAGCCTTAAGTCTTACTATTTCAGCTACCGGCGTCAGGGCTCGTGGCTCATAGCCCGCAGCTCACAGCTTTCTTACAAGTATCGTTCTTTGATCACATTCAGGTGATGGGCAGCATGTCCAATAGCAATATAGCATAGTGCCCGGACATAGATCGGTTTGCCACTGGCGATTCCACTTGTTTCAAGTTGTTCTTCATCAAATGATCCGAATAGCAATTCAGTTGATCTTCTTAGCGTCCTGAATTCCTCTCTCATTTCTTCCCAGTTTCTTTTGCCAGCTTTCGAATTATCCGCGTAAGCATTCTCATCAAAAGAGGGTAGAGGGGTTTGGTCTTTGCGGGAAAAACACATGGCCCTGTAAACAAATACCCTTTCGGCATCTATAACATGTTGCAGGATTTCTTTGATGGACCATTTCCCTTCAGCATATCGGAATTCTCTTTTGCCAGCAGGTATTTTATTGAAGAAGTCTTCAAAGATTGCTGTATGTTCCTTTACGGCGGCTGCAAGATCATCTTGCTTTACATTATTAATGTAACCATGATAAAACTCAGGAACACGGGAAAGATCGGGGCGTGGCATATTTTTAGTTGAGATTAATTAATTGTAGTATTGGGAAAAGCAAAATTGGGAAATTTTGAAATTACAATTCCAAAATTTCCCAATTTCCAATTTTCAAAATTCTTATGCCACCGCTTTCTTCACCAGATCAGCAGCTTCACTCAGCAAAATAGCCGACTGCACTTTCAAGCCGCTTTCATCTATCAGTTTTTTGGCTTCTTCCGCGTTTGTTCCCTGTAAGCGAACAATGATCGGGATATTGATATTGCCTAAATTCTTATACGCATCGATCACGCCCTGCGCCACACGGTCGCAACGAACGATACCGCCAAATATGTTGATAAGGATCGCTTTAACAGCAGGATCTTTTAAGATGATCTTGAAACCAGCTTCCACTGTTTGTGCATTGGCAGTTCCACCTACATCCAAAAAGTTGGCCGGCTCACCGCCACTTAATTTGATCATATCCATCGTTGCCATAGCAAGACCGGCGCCATTTACCATGCAACCCACATTACCATCCAGCTTAACAAAGTTGAGATTGTATTTGCCTGCTTCTACTTCAGTAGGATCTTCTTCTGTGGTATCTCTCAAATGAGCCAGATCAGCATGACGCATCAGGGCGTTATCATCAAGGTTCATCTTACAATCCACTGCCACGATCTTATCATCAGCTGCTTTGAACAGCGGGTTTATCTCAAGCATTGAGCAATCAAGACCCACATAGGCATTGTATAAATTGGTAACGAATTTTACGCAATTCTTAAACGCTTCACCACTCAAACCAAGATTGAAGGCGATCTTTCTTGCCTGGAAACCCTGGAGCCCACCGGAAGGATGCACCCATTCTTTAAATATTTTTTCAGGTGTATCATGTGCCACATCTTCGATATTCATACCACCTTCTGTGCTATACATGATCACATTCTGACCATTACTTCTGTCCAGTAATATGGAGAGATAGAACTCTTTTCTCGGGCTTGGACCATCATAATACATGTCCTGGGCCACCAATATTTTATTCACCACTTTTCCTGCGGGCCCTGTTTGGATCGTTACCAATGTGCCTCCAAGGATCTTTGTGGCGAAGTCAACCACTTCATCCAGGTTTTTGCCAACCTTCACACCGTTGATGCCGGTTTCTTTTATGGTTCCTTTACCTCGACCACCCGCATGTATCTGTGCTTTTACTACAGCAAAGCTGCTTCCATATTGATTTTTGATCTGGCGATAAGCCTCTTCGGCTTCATGAGCCGTGGTGCAGGCAAAACCTTCCTGCACGGGTACATTGTATTTCTTTAAAAGTTCCTTAGCCTGGTATTCGTGGAGATTCATACTGGAAAATTTCCGGCGAAGATAAGTGATTTAGACTTTTGATTGTGATCATTGCGAGAGCAAACAGCCTCGTCGTTTGTTTAATCCCGGATGCGAAAACGGGATGAACGCACCATTTCTTCCAGGGTCTCTTTATCTGTGTCGTTGTTATAATTCATGGTCATGCCAAAATCATAGCCATTGATCAAACGGTTAAACATCTTTTGGTATAATATCACTTTGCTTTTGTCGGGGCTAAATAATTTTGTTTCGAATGTCTGAAACTCGATGCCATTAATCATTTCAGCGCCTTCTTGGTATTTCACATTCATTCCCTTTCCTTCATAGGTTTGTTTAATAAGATCAAAAACAAATTGATTATACTCCTCGTATGTTCCTACCCCCGTTGTGTCAAAGCGCTCCATGGTGGAAAGAAAAGAATTGAACGCATCTTTCCTGATATTGATCAGTTGCACCAGCCCAGATGCATCGATGTCTGTTTTGGTAGTTTCTTCAATAAGTTTGGCCCCTTTTATGGTGTTTTTTTTGAGCGCATCTTTTGTTAATACGTCCCATCCTCTTGGGAGTTGTACCGACCAGCCTATTTCTTCTGCGGTATAGGTATTTTGCGGATCAAGAATCCCGCTGGATAGTTCTTTTTGTTTATCAGTCAAAGATTGTTTTTGCTTACAGGCGCCGATTGTCAAAAAGGAAACAAGTATCAATAAAGCATACCTCATATCTTGTTTTTTGGTAGTGGCACAGTTTGAATAATCATTTATGTTTTCCCGCAGATTTGCGCAGATCAAGCCGCAGATATACGCTGAGAACAAGCGGTATTAAGTATCTGCGATAATCCGCG
>DASVNY010000203.1:0-3043 GCA_036383615.1 Chitinophagaceae bacterium | reverse complement strand
CAGTGACGCCTGAAAAGGCCGGCTGTTCAAATACCTCATCATAGGGTGAGTCGGTTCCCTTGTCATTACAACTGTTGAGGAAGATCAGGGTGATAATGACCAGACTTGTTATTTTTGCGCTCCTGTACATAATTCAAAGCTAAACGGTTTTGAAAGCTGATACTTGACAATAACCTGACAAAACAGGCAATCAACGAAGATAGTTTTGCTGCCTGCAATGAAACGAAGAAACATGAAAAAACTTATACTTCCTGCTCTTGTATTTGCCACAATTTTATGGGCCTGTAATAATGCTTCCAAAATTACTACGGATATTCCTGTTGTAGCCGATACATTAAAATATCCTGAAGAGACGCATTTAAAAAATGTTCAACAATTGACTGTTGGCGGCGACAATGCCGAAGCCTATTGGAGCTATGACAGCAAGTGGCTGGTTTTTCAACGCACCAACCCTAAAGAAGGAATTAACTGCGACCAGATATTTATTGGCAAAGTGCCAACTAAGCCGGGAGAGAAGTTTACTTATAAAATGGTGAGTACCGGAAAGGGAAGAACCACTTGTGCTTATTTCACAAAAGATGGTAAACATATCATTTATGCATCTACGCATCTGGGTAGTCCTGATTGTCCGCCAGTTCCAGACAGGGCAAAATATGGCAACAAATATATCTGGCCCTTGTATAGCAGCTATGATATTTTCATGGCCGACCTCGATGGAAAGATCGTGAAGCAGTTGACAAACTCCAGGCATTATGATGCGGAAGGCACTTTGTCTCCTGATGGCAACAAGATGATCTATACAAGCACAAAGGATGGCGATATTGAACTTTATATCATGGATCTGAAAACGGGTGATGAAAAAAGGATCACTCATACTTTAGGATATGATGGAGGAGCATGGTTCAGTCCGGATGGAACGAAACTGATATGGAGAGCATCAAGACCCAAAACAGATGCTGAGGTAAAAGAATACAAGGACCTGCTGGCTGAAAATTTAGTAGCTCCCACCAACATGGAAGTGTGGGTGGCCAATGCTGATGGCAGTAATGCAAGACAAGTAACATCCTATGGCCAGGCCAATTGGGCGCCGACCTATATGCCCGATAGCAAGCATATCATCTTTGCTTCCAATCATGAGTATAAAAGAGGGTTTCCTTTCAATCTTTATACGATCAATGAAGATGGCAACAATCTTCAAAAAGTGAGTCGTGATAAAGGCTTTGACGCATTCCCGATGTTCTCGCCAAATGGTAAGAAGATAGTTTTTTCAAGCAACCGTAATAATGGCGGAACAAGGGACACGAATGTGTTTATAGCCGATTGGGTTGAATAAAAACACCACTAGGTCACGAAGCCACTAGTAGGATTCACAAATGGTAGCTTAAAAAGCTTCGGGTCTTTGAGCCTTTGTGGCAAAAAATCAAATTGACCAGAACCTCTTGATATTCTGATTTTGCTTCAATGCTTATCATGGTTAGATTTGCCAAAAATCTTCAATCATGGAAACCGGTCTGCTTCATCTTCATAGTATTCTTCGCTGGGTCATTTTATTGTTATTGCTTGTAACCTTGTTCCAGGCTTTTGCAAAAAACCCGGGAGTAAAAAAGACAAGTCTCTGGTTGCTCATCAGTGCGCATATTATGTTCCTGGTGGGATTATACCAGGTAATAGCAGGCCGTTATGGAATTATGAAAGGATTGCCGGAAGGAGTGGAACTGATGAAAGATAAATTCTATCGCTTTTTCTGGGTAGAGCATCCTTTAATGATGCTGATCGCCATCATTCTTATCACTATTGCGAGGGGGAAAGCAAAACAACTTAATTATAGCAAAGTAGGCTGGTTGTTGCTAATCGCGTTATTATTGATCCTTGCAGCAGTGCCCTGGCCATTCAGGGAGATCGTGGCAAGACCCTGGTTCCCTGCTATGTGATATTATTGGATACGCTGAAAATATTCTTTGAAGCGTAGCTCCCAGGTTAGCCCGTTGTCGTATGACTTTTCACTGATACGCATTATCCTGTTTTTGTCAATAGGGATCACTCCCTGGCGGGAAAGATATTTGTCGCCATTTATATCAAACTCTTTAAAAATATACCAGTCCTTACCAATCTTACGACCTTCCCAAACCTGGAACAGCCCATTCTCGCTTACCCAAACATACATCCAGCGATTATTGGTCTTATCCCAACTGCGCAGTGCAGTAGCTTTTATACAACTCCATTCTTCTTTCCAGCAAGCCGGATGAACCCCTTTGCTGACGGTAAAACATCTTGCGTTTGAATCCACGACACCTGTTTCAATATTGACCCGGCTCCAGGTGCCTTCCCAGAAATTATAATACTTCGCATCATCGGTTAATACCAATGGGTTGGTATCCTGCGAATAGGAATGACAAACTCCTGCTGAAAGCAACAGGAGAAGGAATAGTTTCTTCATGCTATTTATTTGTTTTGCCGGGAGAATATTTTACTGACGATCTTCCATTCGCCATTTATCTTCAGCATGTTCATATAATCCCAAAGGATCACTTTATCCATTTCGATCTTGATCTTTCCATTAGCAGCATTGCCTTCAATGTTTAGTGAAACGATCTCTATCTTCCTGTTGCCGGGACCATTTGTATTTGCTTTTACTCTTGCGATGTAATCGGCAATGGGAACGTCCTTAAATTCTCCTGATTGAGCATCGATGTATTTCATCGTAGCAGAACTGTGAAAAGCTTTTTCCACTTTGTCACCCACCCCACTCATATAGTTTTCGAGACAGGCTTTTACTGCAGCTTCTTCGGTTGATTGGGCAGTGGTAGTAATGGCAAAGCAAAAAGCGATGAGGGCAAACAATAGCAACTTTTTCATGTGTTGATTTTTCATCAATTTAAAATCAACACAGAAGCTGTGAAAGCTATTTTGGATGAACGGCGAAGACTCAGGCAGTCAAAGCGGCGGCTACTTTTTGCATTTCTTCTACTGTGCCCACACTCAGGCGCAGCCATTTGCTTCCCTGCTCAAAAGTTCTGGCACCAACGATCCCTTTTGATTCCAA
>DASVNY010000202.1:0-5332 GCA_036383615.1 Chitinophagaceae bacterium | reverse complement strand
TATTGAAATGGAGTTGCTGTAGGAAATGCCGGAACTATTTTGAAAACAAGTGATGGAGGCAAGACATGGGTAAATAATTCTGATCCAACCTGGGATCAAAGCGGTCTTTCTCCTGGCACCGGTATTCTGAACGTTAAATATCCCGCGGTTGATAAAATGTTTTACCTAGCAGGAATAACACTCTACAGGTCACCCGACCAGGGAACAAGCTATACAGCTCTTTTTGCGGAGCCAAGTGGAAACGCTTCTGTAAATGGCTTTGAGCAGGTAGGTGATAAAGCTTTTGTTATTGCACATCGCTTCAGCGGCGTTCAACGAACGCATATCTATCGCGTTAATAATGTTCTTACCGGGCCCACAACGGTAGATACCTATAATAATTTTGTTACGGGACCTACGGGGAATCTTGCGCCTCAACTCAGGAATATCAAATTCGCCAATGCAGACACAGGCTATACCTGTGGTAGCCGTGGTAAAGTGTTCCGCACTATTGATGGCGGAAATACCTGGACAGATATAAGCCCTGATACTTTAGTTAACAGTAATGGTACTGCAACCTATACCGCATTGAGTGTAGTGAATGGCAGAACGATCTATGTGGGCGGGTCCAGCAGGAAAATGTTTCGTTCAACTGATGCGGGTGCAACCTGGACAGATATGACGTTTACCGTAGCTGCTGTAAGTCCACTTACTTCCTTTTCTTCCATATACCAGATCCTGATGAATGATCCGAATAATGGTTATGCTGTTGCTGGTAGCGTGTTATTGAAAACAACAGACGCATGGACCACATGGACCTATGATATTGCTCCAACGGGTCTGAATACTTTTAGTGGTAATGCTCTTGCTTTATATCCAAAAGCGAATGTGCCGTTTGGTTCCAAAAAACTTTACCTCGTTGGTTTCCAGAATGGCACCCAGCCCAATAGCACAAACTCATGTCACTTGCTGGAGTACGGTAATTTCACTATTACTGATCTCGCGACAACTGAAACGATCACGGGTGCTTCCTGTACGAATCCTACCGGTGGAGCTATCACTATTGCGGCTACCGGTGCGATCACTCCTTACCAGTATAGTATTAACGGCGGAGCTTATCAATCATCGAATGTATTTAATGGCTTAACAGGTGGTACAAAAACAATTTCTATTAAAGATGGAAGTTGCCAGGTTGTTACAAAGACGATCACTGTTCCATTCACAGATAATCTTACACTCAGCACTAACAACGATACAATAGTTTGTGCCGGTGCTCCTGTGCAAATGCGTGCCACAAGTAACCTGGCAGGAACGAACTTTTCATGGTCGCCCGCGGGTGGATTAACTGCTGCCAATATCGGGAACCCTATTGCGACTGTAAATAACAATTCGGCTTTCACAGTAACGGCGACACTGAATGGATGTGTAAGAACAAAGACAGTGAATATTGGTATCAAACCAAACCCTGTTATCAATGCCGGTCCTGATCAAACTATTTTGATGGGTGATGAAGCCTTGTTGCAGGGAAGTGGCAATGCTGCTGTAACGATCACATGGACGCCAACAGCTTCTGTTTTATATGGCGGCAATAGCTTCCAGGCAAAAGTGAAACCAGCCGCAACAACTACATATACTTTGACTGTGTTGAATAGTGATGGTTGCCGCTCAACGGATGATGTAGTGGTAAATATTGTGCCTAACTGTGCCGATGTAAAGAATGCATTTACTCCCAATGGTGATGGCATGAATGATCGCTGGATCGTTTCAAGCAGCACGGCTTGTTATACCAAACTGTCTGTTGCGGTGTATAACCGTTATGGCAACGAAGTGTATAAGAATGATAATTACCAGAACAACTGGGATGGCACTTATAATGGCAAACCCGTTGCCGATGGCACTTACTATTATGTAGTAAGCTTTAAGCTCATCAACGGGCGCACCGCTACCCTGAAAGGTGATGTAACCATTTTAAGATAATTCTAAAAACATTATACAATGAAACGTTTAATCATATCACTGCTAACTGTAGCTTTTGTTTTGCCTGCAATGGCGCAACAATTACAATCTTCTTCTTTCTATGATATGCAGGGAGTGTTGCACAATCCTTCCATGGCTGGCGCTAACGACTTCAGCATGGTAGGCGCTACTTATCGTTCACAATGGAGCGGTATCAGCGGCGGTCCTAAAACGGCAACTGTGTTTGGCTCTTTTGCATTGCCGCAACATAATATCGGTTTGGGTGGTTATATCTATAATGATAAAACGGGGCCCACTTCAAGAACAGGTATTCAATTATCATTTGCGAAGCATATCCCGCTTGCCAACAAAGCCAAGTTCTCATTGGGTATCGAAGCAAGAGGCCAGCAGTATTCGATCGACAGGGCCAAGCTGGCGCAAACGATCGGTGCCGATCCTGCATTGGGAAATAGCGATAACAAATTCAAATTCGATGCGGGTTTTGGCATTTCGTTTACCAATGAAAAGTTCCAGGTAGGAGTATCGGTGTCGCAACTGATCCAGTCAAAACTTGATTATTATAATGGCAGCGTTACGCCATCGGAGGAAGCAAGACTGTATCGCCACTATTATTTTCATGGTGCTTATAAGTGGAGACCGGATGAGAATACATTGATCACACCTAATTTCCTTGCTATCTATTTACCTAATGCACCATTTGATTTCCAGGGAGGCGTGCGGGTATTGCACAATGAATTATTCTGGTGGGGTGTGGCTTACCGGGTGCGCCAGAGTTTTATTCTCTCCGCAGGCGTGAACATCAACAAGAAATTTACTGTAGGATATTCATTTGACATTTATGAAAAACCAGTCAGTGCTTTTGACAAGGGCGGCAATGCCCACGAAGTGCTGATGCGCTACAACATTTTCAAGTAGTCCAATTTAAGCAGAAGGTCAATGGTTGCAGCGGTCTTGTCTAAGGCTGCTGCTTTTTTATTACTGTCTCCAACGCAGTTTACCAATATTTTGCTTGACGAAGACTGACATTTTGATTTTAAACAAAGTTTGCATTATGAAGATGCTTTAATGAGATGTCTAAATACTTGGGATTTGAAAACATACTTCGCTTTCTATTACTCCATTCTTCAAGACGTTTAGAAATGATAAGCTTATCCAAAGTTTTTTCTTTTGTTGATATATAATCAATAGAGGATAAAAGTTCTAAAGCAAAATCTGAATAAAAACCTCTAAGAAATATTATTGTTTTATTTGCAATTTGCAAAAGCTCAGGGTTTTGTTCCACATAGTTTTTTACTGCCTCATAAGCATCACCTACCAGGGTCAAAGGGTCAAAGGGTTTTTTATCCATGTCGCTATAGCCCATAATATAACTTCCATTAATTGCATTTAAGACAAATCTTACCTTGCCGGAGTAAGGGCCATAAAAGTTAGCTTCGAATTCTAGCTTGAAATATTTTTTAGCCCCGAATTTTTGTAAAAAATAGCAAACTTTTTCACTCGAAAATTCTGAAACGTATTCACCATTTTTTACTAGATCATATAAAACATAAAGTAATAAAGCCCTAGCATCTGTTAATTTAACTCGCTCTTTTTTCATATGTTCATGTATTTGAGCAGTCGGCTCATAGACATACACATCTAAATCCAAATATTGCAACTTTTCCTCTATTATTTTTTTAACTCTTTCCCATTTAAGTCCTCCATTACCTGCACCTAACGGGGGAATTGCAATACTATGGATTTTCTTTTCTTTAATTATTTTGATTAAATCATCTAAGCCATCTTCGATATATTTATATTCAGAAGGCTTTCTCCAATCTGTTTTAGTAGGGAAATTGATTATTATTCTGTCTCCAGATGTAGTGTTACTGTCTTGCGTGACAAACATCTTTCCAATCTTAATTTCATTATTATTGGCAGCCTTTTCATAAGCTCTGTAATTATTGTTATAGGCTTTCTTAAATTGCAAAGCAATGCCTTTACCCATAACGCCTATTGTATTAACAGTATTAACTAATGCTTGAGCCGGACTATCTAAAATGTTTCCTTTTATATACTGTATCATGGTTATTTTAATAATAAGCGTTAGGAATAATTTTTATTTTCTTTTCTTCAACGCCCATGTCCAATAATATACTCTTTGTTTCTTCATTGTAACAACCGAGACCTAAAATAAGTTTAGCAGAGAGGTCAGTAGAAATTAAAAACTCTGCCTGTTTCTTTCGTTTCAGAGTAAGATTTTCTTGACCACCCCAATAAGATGCTTTTACCGCTGCCCAATCTATGATCTTGGATAAATCAGTGATCCTTGTATGGTCGTAAAATGTCGTGTATTCATCCGTGCCATGTCCATCAGAAAAGTAATAATTTTCTGTTTCATTAATTATTTTCGATACAGAACAAGCCAAATAGATAATATTTTTTGGATGAGTTGCTTGAGTAACAAAATTACCTCCGTTTTGAATTACGTATAGCATAGGCATTTTAACCCCAAAGTAAAAAGGAGTAAAATCTCCTAATGTTACTGTCGGGGCGTCAACACATAACGGATCTCCATTATCAACTCGTACTTGTTTATTATTTCTTGTACTTATAAGACTGACATCGCCGATTGTAACAAAATGTGGATTTCGATTATCTGAATTCTTATGAGTAAGACCATATTTCAATATATGTGGGATATTGTTTAGGTGAGTCATACGGTATACCTTGATCTCAGTAAACTGCATCTGAAAATCATTTTCCTATTGCCAAATATAATATTTTCCCTTTTGTCTAATTTTTCGGTACAAGATAAGCCCTGTCACTATAATTGACTTACAAACTAAAGTTATTGAGCTTTTTATTTTTCCCGAACTTTTTGACAATTGTTCACCTTAGGCTTTGCTTGTTCTTATTTTTGCAATCCACTTAAAAGCTGTTTTTTTGTTAGTGTAAGGCCGTGGAAAGATGGTAAGCTTTTATAAAGGATTTCTATTTTCACTAAGTTGTTCCGCCAGCCCAATAAGAATGCCTTCAGGGCCGCGGATATAGCAAAGCCGGTATATTTCCTCGTACTTAACTACTTCACCAACGAGCTGCGCACCTATTTTCTGAAGCCTCATAAGCGTATCATCAATATCGGCTACAGTGAACATGGCACGCAGATAGCCCAACGCATTTACAGGGGCGTTTCGATGATCGGCTATTACAGCAGGACTTATAAATCGTGATAGTTCAAGCCGGCTATGGCCATCAGGTGTTACCATCATGGCGATCTCGACATGCTGGTTGCCAAGCCCGGTTACACGCCCGGCCCATTCTCCTTTGATGGTGGCCCGTCCTTCCAGTTGCAGACCCAGCTCGGTAAAAAAAACAATGACCTCATCGAGTGATT
>DASVNY010000201.1:0-4686 GCA_036383615.1 Chitinophagaceae bacterium | reverse complement strand
CCGATCCATAATACATCCACATCAAAAGTGAGCGCATCCTGCACCTGCTTGCCTGTTGCCACTTCAACCGTTGTTGGCAGACCGGTTAGCTTTTTAGCCTGTTGCAGCCAGGGCAATCCTTTTGCACCGATCCCTTCAAACATGCCGGGTTTGGTACGGGGTTTCCAAATGCCTGCTCTCAGCATATTCACTTTGCCGGTAGCGGCTAATCGTTGTGCAGTTTCCAGCACCTGCGCTTCTGTTTCTGCGCTGCATGGCCCACTGATGATCAGCGGTCTCTTTTCCCATGCTTGCTGCACGGTTTCTTTTGTTGTTTGTTCGATTGTTTGCATAGTATATGTTGTATAAAATTCGTGACTGGTTAAATTATTTTGTCATCGTTCGGTTCTTTACTCATCGTTCCTTGCGTCGCACACTTCAGGGTTCTGTCCGCTAATCAGCATAAAGCATTTTCAAAAGCAGGTTGATCATTTCTTTCTTTTCTTTTGGCACATGAAATATTAAAACTCCACCCATTGCTTGCTCCCAATACCCGCCCAGCCTCATTATTTCATTTTTAAACCCTTCGAATTCCTTAGATTCAATTAAAGCCCCTGACAAAACATATCTTTTTGTATCATAAGGAGATTCTTTGTAAAGCCCCAAGAACTTCAAGATTCCCTCAGCTTCTTCAACTTCTATTTCGCACCCGTAGTTAATAAAATCAACAAAGAGTGACGATTCCAGGCATTTATAAATATTACCCGAAACCTTTTCACCGTAAATACTCTCAGTTGCACCATCGTAAGTAAGTTCTATTTTAACAGGCTCAGACATAACTCTCACTTAATAATTTTCCTGATTTTATTAGCACCCTCTATAAGTTCGTGAAGGTGTTCCCAATTTCCATTTTCCAAACAACTCTTAAACCTTTTCAACTGCTCAATATGTTCTTTCAGCACATCCAGTACATTTTCCTTATTCTGCATGAATATTGGCACCCACATAGAAGGATTACTCTTTGCTAACCGCACGGTACTTTCAAAACCTGCAGAGGCTAATTCAAAAATGGCATTCTCCTCTTTTTCTTTTTCCAATACAGTATTGGCCAATGCAAAAGATGTGATATGTGAAATATGACTGACATATGCGGCATGCAGGTCATGCGCCTTTGCCTCCATTTCCAAAATATGCATCCCGATCTTTTTATACATACCCTTCACCCATTCCACCGCATCGGCATCACTTTCCTCTGCATTGCAAATGATCACAGCTTTGTTTTCATAGGCGCCACGCACCGCCGCCGAAGGACCGCTGTATTCGGTGCCCCACATCGGGTGCGTGGCCACATATCTCCCCCTTTTGGGATGATCTTTTATAGCATCTGTCAATTGTGATTTTGTCGAACCAAGATCAATAACGATCTGCTCATTTATCTTATCCATTACCAACGGCAATAAGCTGACCATCTGGTCCACAGGAATAGCCAGCACAACTACATCGGCCCCTGCGATCGCTTCATCCAACGGCAACACTTCGTCAACCAGCTCGAGTTCAATAGCTTTTTTGGCATGCTCATCTTTGGCGTCAACACCAATAAGTTTCGATGAAAGTTTCTTTTCATGCAATTGAATAGCGAGAGATCCGCCTATTAGCCCAACTCCTACTATTGCAATACGTTTTCTTTGCATACAATAATTATTAATTAATAATTATTAATTATTCTTTGCCTTGCTTCTTCAAATTTCTCGACCGGCGCACATAAACTAACTCTTACATAATTTTTGCCGGCACCACCAAATATTCCTCCCGGTGTAATGAATACATTGCTGTTATACAAAACCTCATCACTCAGCGCATAACCATCTTTAAATGTGGATGACACTTTGGCCCACACAAACATTCCCGCCTGCTCTTTGGAGAATTTGCATTTTAGCAACTTCAACAACTCAAATACTTTTTCTCTTCTTGCAGCATATACACTGTTCACTTCATCATGCCATTCTTTTCCCAATGACAAAGCCTTTGCCGCTGCCAGTTGCACAGGCAAAAACATACCACTATCCATATTGCTTTTAAACCGCAGCACTTCTTCTATTCTTTCTTTAGCGCCGCATAACATTCCCACTCTCCAGCCGGCCATATTGTGCGACTTGCTTAATGAGTTCAACTCGATCACACAATCCCTGGCTCCATCAACACCCAACAAACTCATCGGGTTTTCATTCAAAATAAAACTGTAGGGGTTATCATGAATGACCAGGATATCATGTTTCTTTCCAAATGCTACCAGCTTTTCAAACAATTCGGTGGAAGGCAGTTGGCCCGTTGGCATTTGTGGGTAATTAACAAAGAGGAGCTTTACTTTCTTCAGGCTCTTTTTTTCCAGTTTGTCGAAATCCGGTTCGTAATTATTTTTTTCTTTTAATGAATACTCCACGCATTTTCCGCCTGCCAGCTTCACCGCACTGCGGTAAGTGGGATAACCCGGATCAGGCACCAGCACTTCATCGCCTTTATCGAGGTAGGTCATACAAATATGCATGATGCCTTCTTTGCTCCCGATCAAAGGCAATACTTCTGTATCAGGATTCAATTCAACATCATACCATTTTTTGTACCAATCACTCATGGCCTTTCTCAACAGCAGTGATCCCTTGTAAGACTGATAAGCATGAACGTTGGATTTTGCCGCCTCTTCCTGTAATGTTTTGATCACATCGGGATGAGGTGGCAGATCAGGGCTGCCAATGCCGAGATTAATAATATTCTTCCCTGCTTTATTTAGCTCTTCGATCTCTCTCAGCTTTTGAGAAAAATAATATTCGCCAATGCCTTCTAGTCGTTTACTTGTTTTCATAGTATTTAGTTTAGTCCGGAAAGACGGAAAGAAAGTCGTTTTTTAATGCAATGTCTTTCTGACTTCCTGTCTTTCCGTCTTCCCATCTTTCTGTCTTCCCGTCTTCCCAACTCATTTCCATATTCCTCTTTTATAAATTCCATAGATCCTGATGGTCTCTGTCATCGGTTTTATTTGTTCGATCACTTCATTGAACTGATCAGCTGAATCAAATTCCATATCCACATGAAAACTGTATTTAAAATCACTTCCCGGGATAGGAAAGCTTTGCAGTTTGCTTAGATTAATACCACCTTCTGCAATTTTGGTGAGCACTTTTGCCAAACTTCCTTTTGAATGATCCGTATGAAAATTTACAGAGGCTTTATTGGCATCTGCTACCAGTTCCGCTTCATCTTCTCTTTTTACCGCCAAAAATCTTGTGTAGTTGTTTTTCAGCGTATGAATATTAGGAGCGATCATCTCCAGGTCATATAACTCTGCTGCGAGTTTGCTTGCGATAGCTGCGATATGTTTGCTGCGGTGCTGGTGAATATGTTTGGCACTGAGTGCCGTGTCATCTGTTTCAACCAACTTCCATTTATACTTATCCAAAAAGTCATAGCACTGTTGCAATGCCATCGTGTGCGAATGCACTTCGCGGATATCTTCGAGTTTAACACCGGGATTCACAAGCAGGTTTTGTCTTATCTGCAGATAAACTTCTCCAACGATCCGAAGGGTTGATTTCTGTAATAGGTTATAGTTGGCGAGTATGCTGCCCGCAATTGAATTTTCAATTGCCATTACGGCACCACTGCTTTGTTTTTTATTGCTTGCCACTTTCACCACATCCCTGAATGTATCGCAGGGAATGACCTCTGTATTCTTACCGTAGAAAACCTGCGCGGCCACCTGGTGAAAGCTGCCTTCGTAACCTTGTATTGCGATCCCAAGTTCTTGGGAAGGAGATTTGATATCCGCATTTACCTCGCCTTTCGATGATCCTTTTTCTTCATTTACATTTTTCATCCTCATTCTACTTTACTTTTTATAAAGTCATTTCAACTTTAAGACTCTTGAGCCCCTCCTCCGGAGGGGTTTGGGGAGGCCTTTAAAATAAGAATCCCGGCCGTCTGGCCGGGATTCTTTATGTTGATTTTAGTTGTTCTTAGTTTGTTTTCAACAAAAGCACTCCCGGCCTCTTTCCAAAAAAAAAGTAATAAAAATAGAAACCAAAATATGCTTTCATCGTTGTCATGCAACAAATGTAACTTTTGCAGTTATCATATCCAACCAATTTCTAAAAATTATTTTCGACGACCACCTGATTCGGCATCATTCATCCGGATCTTTCTTCCGCGATAATTCTTTCCATCGATCGCTTTGATCATTTTTTTACCTGCAGATGGTTCAATTTCGATCCAGCTTGTCATCTCCTTCATATCAATACGACCAAGCACTTCTTTTTTCAGGTCACTCATGTCTAATATGAATTGAAGGAAACTTGCTTTATAAAATCCATCTTTGGTTCCAAGATTTACAAACAAGCGTTGGTAATTGCCGCCGCCGCTAAAGCTTCTTCCTTTTGTATCCCTGTCTCTTTCTCTCGATGCACCGCCTCTTTCAGTTCTGTCGCTTCTTCTATCGCCTCTTCTGTCATCACCTCTCATGTTAAGGTCGGCAGCATTTTCATAATACTTCAGAAAACGATCGAACTCCAGTGCTGCTACTCGCTGTAATATCTCTTCTTTTTCTACCGATGCAAACTTTTCTCTTAATGTTGGCAGGTATGCTTCATACTCACCGTGACTGATATCAGCACTCAACATTTTATCAATAAAGTGAAAGAATTGTTTGCGGCAAAC
>DASVNY010000200.1:0-1887 GCA_036383615.1 Chitinophagaceae bacterium | reverse complement strand
GAACTATAAATCATTATGAATAAGCTTAAAACAAAAGGCCAGCCGCCTTCTGAAGAACAATGCAAGGCAAGATTGAATGCCGTAGCCGATTCATTATATGCTATTGGAGGCAAATGGAAGCTGCGGGTGATCGTTGCCTTGACAACAGGTAAAAAAAGATTCAATGAATTGCAGCGATTGATCGATGGCATCTCGGCTAAGGTGCTTTCCGCGGAATTAAAGGACCTTGAGTTAAATGGATTTATCCGCCGCATTGTAAACACCGGCATGCCTGTTACGGTGGAATATGAACTCACTGAGTATAGCGATACACTGACCGACCTGCTTCATTCATTAAGCGAATGGGGAGCCATGCACAGGGAAAAGATCAGGAAGAGCATGAAAAAAAATAATTGATGTCATGCTGTAATCGTATTCATAAATGAGTGAAAGAACAAATAGCGTTTATTACCGGCTCATTGCTCTATGGGTATTATGTGAAGCAATGCTCGGTGGCATCATTCATGGATTTAAAATTCCTGTATCGGGATTAGTGGTTGGAAGTTGTGCGATCATTTGCATTTGTCTTATCGCCTGGTACGTTCCCAAAAAAGGAAGCATCATCAAAGCCACGATCATTGTGGCCATATTCAAAATGATGTTGAGCCCCCAGGCTCCTCCTCCTGCTTATATCGCTGTTTTTTTCCAGGGACTATCAGGTGAATTGCTTTTCTGGAACCGGAAAAATTTCAGGCTGGCCTGTATCCTGTTAGCTGTATTGGGTTTGCTGGAATCTGGTTTGCAAAGAATCCTGATGCTGACCATCGTTTATGGTAATGATCTCTGGAAAGCGATCAACAATTTCATCAATGGGCTTACTAAACAAAAGGAACTCACGAATTATAGTTTATGGATAGCGGGTGGGTATGTGGCATTGCATTTAGTAACTGGTCTTCTTATTGGTTGGTGGGCCTCCTTGCTGCCGCAAAGAGTGAGTCATTGGAGCAAAACTTCTGACTATTTTATCCCGGTCAACGCTACAAATGAAACTATACAACCGATACAGAAAAAGAAACGAAGAAAGTTAAAGATCGGTCTATTCATCGTGTGGTTATTACTGATCGGTTTATATGTGCAGTCATATTTTAAAATAGGCACACCGCTCTTACCCTCACATATCTCTTTAAAAATATTGCTGCGCTCGCTTATCATTGTTTTGGGATGGATCTTTATCATTGGCCCGCTGCTAACACAGTTATTACACGGTTGGTTAAAGAAAAAACAATCCAGGTCAAAAGAAGATATAGAACAGGTGCTGCAATTATTGCCAACAACAAGAGCCTTGATCAGTCAAAGCTGGAAACTATCCTCCGTTTTTAAAGGCTGGAAACGAATAAATCATTTCAGCAGGCTGGTATTAGTGAACAGTCTCGCTGCTTCAAATGAAACAAACTGCCCGGTTTATATATTATCAGCGCCGATACAATCAGGCAAAACAACATCGCTTATTGAATGGGCGGCCGGCAAACAAAATATACATGGCATATTAACTCCTGTTGTAAATGGCAAAAGAGTTTTTATGAATGCCGAAACAAAAGAGCAATGGCCGATGGAGGCTATCGGAGATGAAGAAACAATATTGGTAGGGAAATTTATTTTCAGCAAAACAGGTTTTCAAAAAGCAATACAAGTAATCCGTGAGGCTATTGATAAAAAAGGCTGGCTCATCATTGACGAGATCGGCCCCCTGGAATTAAGAGGTGAAGGTTTTCACCCTGTGCTTAAAGAAACTTTATTGCACAGACATGATAACTTATTGTTAGTTGTAAGAGAAGGGTTAGCAGAAAAAACGAAGGCTGTTTTTGGAATCAATTTTGCAACCCCTATGCAGCCAACCGGGTTGATGAC
>DASVNY010000199.1:0-2882 GCA_036383615.1 Chitinophagaceae bacterium | reverse complement strand
AGGCAAGTTGGTCCAGAAGATGTCAGTAACATTGAATCGCACAGTTCCTTTTCCTTTAAAGATCATTTTTTGTGCACCAACAGCAATGCCCCATTGCGGATCGAACTCCATGAATCCACTTCTTCCACCCGAATTGAAGTTGGCATTGAACTCAGCAGTCCATCCTTTTTTGAAAGTAAAAGTGTTATTGGTGCGGAGGTCAACAACAGGTTTGCCATTATCGAGACTGGTGCCACCAAGGTTACCATTGAAATGGTTATAATAGACATTTCCATTGTTCACCATGTTCCACCATTTGTTGATACGGATAGGTGCCGATACTGTTAATCCATAATAATCTGATGATTCAAGATTGATCGGTATCTGCACGGTCACATTTTCTTCCGAAGGAATATTGGGAAACACATCCCTGAATTTGGCAATAGCCACATTCTGGTTTCTTTTTGTGCGGCTATAACCCAATGTGAAATTCAAATTCTTCACCGTATAACTTAACTCATAAGACCAGGTGAATTGCGGCAACAAACCGGGATTGCCTGTAGAGTAAGTAGTAACATCGATCAGGAACAGGAAAGGATTGAGTTGCGAATAGCCGGGACGGTCAATTCTCCGGCTCACGGATACACCCAATGTTTTATCTTCCTTGAGCTTATAATTAAAGAATGCGCTGGGGAATAACTGGAAATAGCTGGAGTCCCAATCGATATTCCCTTTGACCTGGTGGGTTTTTTACATCTGTGTACTCACCTCTTAAACCAACCTGTATATCCCATTTTTTAAACTGCTTGCTGAAGTTTATATAACCCGCATTATTGTTTTCATCATAGAGGAAATGATTTGTTTTGTTTACATCGTCTTCAGGTGTGCCATCACTTACATCATAGAATTTTGCATCGTTATCAGAAGAAACAAAACTTGTTTTGAAACCGGCCTCCCATTTAGCTCCTTTCTTCATTGGATTAACATAATCAATCTTGGCTGTTTTAAAAGTGAGTTTGCCATTTTGATCACCATCGAGAATATAGTCGGGTTGCAGGCTGATTCCATCCAGTTTATAATACCGGGTAGCATTGCGGGATAAGGAATGAGATTTATAATGGCCGTAGTCAACATCTGCGGTCAGCTCTTTGCCGGTGCTGTCGAATGTGTGCTTGAAGTTTATATTGGTAACGATATTCCTGTTGCGGTCATTATTGGTAGCAAGCGCTTCAAATGTATTGATGGGGTCACGATCCTGGTCGAGCACGATCGATTTATTGTTATTATCTCTTTTGAAATGCACAAAATTGCTGTTCACTACAAAACCCACGATCGTTTTTTTAGAAGGAAAATAATCCATGCCCAGTCTTGCTGTGTTTACACTAAAAGGCATCCTGGCATAATTGTCTTTCAGATCGCCACCGTTGTAAACGCCATTAGTATAAAAATTCCGGTCAAGCAATAAATGATTTAACCCGATCCGGTATGCATAATTATAGTTACCAAAAACATTCAGCTTTTTATTACGGTAGTTGAAGGTTGTGCCTGCATTCGCTTTTGGATAAACGCCTTGTCCATAACCGGCAGTAAATGTTCCATTGGTTCCCATCCGCTGATCTTTCTTCATCCGGATATCAATAATGCCTGAATTGCCGGCAGCATCATATTTTGCAGAAGGATTGGTGATGATATCAATTCTTTCAATAGCGGCAGAAGGCAAACCTCTTAGGTAATTAGCAAGGTCCTGGCCCGTCATAGCTGTGGGTTTGCCATCGATCATAATAATTACCCCGGCTCTTCCTCTAAGACTGATCGCATCGTTTTGATCAACATTTACACCGGGCGAACGTTCCAGCACATCCATGGCTGAACTTCCGGCGCTCACAATACTGTTCTCCACGTTCACCACAATTCTGTCGGAAAGTTTTTGAATAAAAGGTTTGCGGCTCGTTACAGTTACTCCCCCCAATTGCGCGGCTTTTGGCTGCAGGGTGACTTTTGGTATTGTTATATTGTTGTTTTCCGCGGTAAGTGTGAAAGAAGAAAAGGATGGGCCATAGTTTACCATTGACACTTTTAAAAGGTATTCGCCCAGGCGGATATTTTCCAATTCAGCCACACCGGCTTTATCTGTTATACCAGCCTTGACCAAAACAGAATCTTTTTTTCTTAAGATCTCTACGGTTGCATTTTCAATCGATTGTTGCTGATCATTGCCGACAGACACAGTAACCTTGCCCCGTTGTGTTTGCGCATTCAATAAAACAGTAAGTAGCAGTACAGGAAATAAAAGGGATAGTTTTCTCATCGGGAATTCATTTTCCCAAAAGTTGTGGAAAAACGAATACTATCGTAGTCATAATTTACCAGTTGCGAATTGGTAATGAGGAAAGGGTTGCAGGAGGTTAAGGCCTGTCGGATTTTTACATCAAACAAAAAAGAAGCTGTCTCAAAAGCTGTTTATTGTCTCGCTACGACTAAATGTTGTGAGAGTCTTTCTTTGCGACGTTGCGAAATACTTTTATTTCATCTTTTGAAACAACCTCTTTTGTTCGAATGTCATTATTTAAGAAGCCACGGCACAAAGCACACAAAGATGTAGTTGATTAGCTTAATGTCTTAAAGCCTCGTGGCAAAAATTCATGATCAGGCGCCTTTCTTAGGTTCCAGCAACTGGAAGAACTGATCAAGTTGTGGCAATATCACGATCCTTGTTCTCCTGTTGGCGGACTTACCTTCTTTAGTAGAGTTGTCCTGCACAGGTTTGTATTCACCACGACCGGCTGCGGCCATCTTTGCAGGGTCAAGACCATATTGCTTTTGTAATATTCTTACAACCGCGGTAGCTCTTTTTACACTCAGGTCCCAATTATCCTGTAACACACCGCCACCGATATAAGGAA
>DASVNY010000198.1:0-3428 GCA_036383615.1 Chitinophagaceae bacterium | reverse complement strand
CAAACGCCGATATGGCTGAGCCGTCATAACCAGGATGTATTATACTATGGAAGCAATCGCTTTTATCGTTCATTAAGTAAGGGCGACACGATGATCGCTATGAGCGCCGACCTCACCAAAGGAAAAGTAAGCGGCAATGTTCCCTATGGCACGATCACTACTATTATGGAATCTCCATTACGTTTTGGATTGGTCTCTACCGGAACGGATGATGGTAATATTCATGTATCAAAAGATGCGGGTAATAGTTGGGAGCAATTAAACCAGGCAGCGATTGAAGCCCCTGCAAAAAAAGGAGCTAAACAAACAACTACCAACAATAAACTACAAACCAATCAACTTTGGGTGAGTCGTGTAACCCCATCACAACATAAGGAGTCAAGAATATATGTTTCATTAAACGGTTACAGAAACGACGATTTTATGCCTTACTTATATGTGAGTGAAGATTACGGCAACAGCTGGCAGAAAATAAGCAGCAACCTTCCTTATGAGCCGATCAATGTAATAAAAGAAGACCCGAAGGATGAAAATATATTGTATGTCGGTACAGACGGTGGTTTGTATGTGAGTTTTGATCGTGGCAATTCTTTCATGATGTGGAACGGCGGCCTGCCAAAATCAGTGCCTATTCATGATATCGCTATTCAGCAAAGAGATAACGAGATCGTATTGGGAACACATGGTCGTAGCATCTATATCGCCAAACTGGAAGATGTGCAGGGATTGAGAAAAGATCCTGACTGGTTAAAGAAAAAACCAAAAGAAAAACCACAGGATAGAAGAAGACCATCTGGCGAAGAAAGTGAAGAAGAGGAAGAAGAACTCGATTAAAAATAAAAACCAGTTATTGATCATAACAAAATCCTGTAGCTACGCTATGGGATTTTTTATTGCAGACTCCTTATTTATTACAAAAGAAATGAATACATTTATTGAAAGCCACATTTTCACCACCACCGATGAAAGGGTATCTAAAATATCTTACCCTGCTTACTTCGCTATCCCTTGTATTTGCCTGTAAAAAAAATGGCAAACAAACAAAGGAAAAGGAGAGTTCATTATATGACCAACCGCTTACTGTTCCTTTAAATCTTAAAGAAGGTTATGCTATCAACCTGCTTACAGGCGATTCAACAAAACAGTTGATCAATTCTATCGGCGACACAATTCTTACAGGTGTTCCTTTTTTAATCAAAGGATCTGTTGAAGTTGCAGGCAGCGGCAACAAACCCGTGGTCATCAAACCCAGGGTGTTTTCAAAAACGGTCATTGAGTCAAATAGTACAGCTGTACAAAATGAACCCCGGATTTTCAAAGCTGCCAACACTGAGATATCTCAAGTTTCTTTATCATCGCAACAACCCATCTCTCCTATTCAAAACACTTCAGGTATCGTGATTACGGGCCAGTCTTTTCCTGCCATTGGAAAAAAAGTTGCTCTGCGTGAACCAAAACCTGTAAAGGTGCAACCACTTCGCTTCAAGGATAATGCCGTACTCGATATCCAGTATTTTGACATTAGCCAGGGGTTGAGCTTTTCTTATGTCACTGCTTTGCTCCAGGACAAAAATGGTTATCTCTGGTTTGGCACCGATGGATATGGTGTTTGCAAATATGATGGCACCTATCTAACTACCTACACGCAAAAGGAAGGATTGATCAACAATCATGTCACTTGTATCAATGAAGATAAACAGGGAAAGATCTGGATTGGTACGCAAGAGGGTATATCGGTGTTTGATGGCAATAGTTTTTTACAATTCACAGAAAAAAACGGGTTGCCTGGTAATGCAACAGGTTTTATTCAAAAAGACAGGGAGGGCAACCTGTGGTTCAGTTCAGTATTAAGTGGCATTACGAGGTATGATGGAAACAATTTCATTACCTATTCCACAAAAGAAGGGTTACAATCAAACAAGATCAGTTCCTTTTTCGAGGATAGTAAGGGAATTAAATGGTTTGGTTGCGCTACCGGCATCAGCTTATTTGATGGCAACAGGTTCAGTTCTTTTAATTCCCAGCTGGAGATACTTAATCAGGCTTATTCTATCATGGAAGATAAAAAAGGTAATATATGGTTTGGCTCAACGCTCTATGGTCTTATTAAATATGATGGAAAAGCTTTCGCCCAATATACAATGGCCAATGGAATGCCGGATAATTCCATCATGTCGATGATGACAGACAGGAATGACAATATCTGGATATCTACACGTTATAGTGGCATCACAAAATTTGATGGTTCAAAATTCACAGTATATGGTTTAGAGCAGGGGCTTTCCGAAAATAAAGTTTGGTGTGCTATTGAAGACCGACAGGGAAATATCTGGGTGGGAACGATTGGCGGTGGTATCAATAAAATAAACGATCGCGGGTTTTCTGAAAAAATAAAACCTGAAAATATCGGCAACAGCAGGGCAAGACCGATCATTAACGATGCAGCCGGGCAGCTTTGGCTCGGCACAGAAGCCGCCGGTCTGTATGCATATGATGGAACACAGCTTATTAATTACGTGGATAAAGATCAATTTGAGTTAAAAGGGTTTCGTTCCGCATTGGTTGACAAAGAAAATAACCTATGGTTTGGAGAAACCGATGGAAATGGATTATATAAATATGATCACAAACAATTCCTTTATTATTTACCCCCAAGGCGATCATCTAATTTTTCACTCTTTGAAGACAAAAAAGGAACTCTTTGGATCGGTACAGCCGATGAGGGTGCCGCTGCTTTTAATGGAACTGATTATACTTACTATAATATAACGGCGGGCTTTTCAAGTAACAAGATCTTGGCAATAACAGCCGATAAAAAAAATAATTGCTGGTTCGGAACAGAAGGAGGAGCTGTTGTGAAATACGATGGAAAAATGTTTACTGTTTTTTCTGAAAGACAAGGCTTCTTTTCTAATCGTGTTTCGTCAATCATTGAAGACAGGGATGGAAATTTATGGTTTGGAACATTGGGAGCAGGTGTTTGCAAGTTTGATGGCAATAGTTTTACTTATTATACCGAAAAACAAGGATTAGCATTGGATCTTGTTTGGTCGCTCAAAGAAGATTCGGCAGGACAAATATGGGTGGGCACAGACAGGGGGCTTTCCCTGTTGATCCCGGAGAATGATAAGCAGCAAGCGCCAAAAAAAAATTACGCCATCTATAGTTTTGGATTAGAAGATGGTTTGAAAACAACCGATTTTAATTTAAACGGTGTTTGCATTGATAACAGTAATCGCATCTGGTGGGGAACCGGCAAAGCGCTGATCACCCGTGATCTTACAAAACCTTTTATTCCTTTTACGCCACAGTCTGTTGACCTTAGTTATATTGAGATCAACGAACATTTTTTTGATTTCCGGTCTCTTACCGATAGCACAAAAAAGAAGATCAGTTTTAGCGGCCCCGATCCATTTCATAATTATCCT
>DASVNY010000197.1:0-8960 GCA_036383615.1 Chitinophagaceae bacterium | reverse complement strand
ATGTGCGACGGCTGATACCAAGACCAGTTGAAGTTCTGCGCTGTTGTTCGTTACCTATTAATAAAAAGACATTATGCTTATCGGCGAACGTATAATCAACCTGTGCAGTATTTGTCCATACTCCGGTTTTATCCTTTGAATAAGTTAATGTTGCGCCACCCCCGGGTCCAAGGCTGGTGCCGGCACCATCACCATGATATGGGTTGTAGAAAATATCGTTATCTATAAGCAGGTGGTCAATGCTATAACTGGTCCTTAAGGTTAACCATTTTACAGGTTTAATCTGCACATAAGCATTTGCCTGCAGGTGGTTGATCTCGTTGTCAGACCTGTTAAGATCAAGCAACATTCTCATGTTGTTGAACGTGTAAGGATTTGATCCGTTTACCAATGAACCCATGCTTCCGATAGCGGTACCTGAAGCAATGTTATAAGTGCCATTGTTATTGAAAGGAGCTGTGTTTGGAGGTAATGCAAATGCAAGACGGGCAGTAC
The DNA here is from genome assembly GCA_036383615.1 of Chitinophagaceae bacterium. Lineage (GTDB taxonomy): Bacteria > Bacteroidota > Bacteroidia > Chitinophagales > Chitinophagaceae > CADEDV01. The sequence goes on along the minus strand of DASVNY010000197.1, from coordinate 8,465 downwards.
CTGCAGAAGAAAATGATTCACCAGGAAGTGAACCAGAAGTTCCACCGATCAGGTTCTTTTCATTTGAGTAAGCTACTTTACCACCAAAGCTCACTACTTTGTTTACACGGCTATCAACATTAGCCAGGATATTCATCCGGTTGAAATTATTCTTCTGTAAAATCCCTTGTTGATCAGTGTATCCTGCAGACAAATAGTAAGTAGTACCTTCTGTTCCACCAGATACATTTATTGTATGGCTATGTGATACACCGGTTTGGTATGCTTCATTGAGCCAGTTCGTATTGATTGGATTGCCCTGTGCATCCAAAGGAATAATAAAGCTACCAGTTGTAGCAGGAACGTTAGCCTTCAGGTTTGCTAATGCAACATTCTTATAATCTACATATTGCTGAGCATTGAGGATTTCTGGCAGGCGATTTGGCTTTGTCCAACCAACCCAACCATCATAAGAAACTTTTGCTTTACCAGCTTTACCTCTTTTTGTTGTAACGAATACAACACCATTGGCAACACGGCTACCATAGATCGCAGTTGCAGCAGCATCCTTTGCGATATCGATACTTTCAATATCGTTTGGATTGATACTCGCAAGTGCATTCGCAGGAGCATTAGTAGCACCCTGGTCACCTGTGTAAGTGGGTATTCCATCAATAACTATAAGAGGATAAGAGCTAAGAGAAATTGAGTTAACTCCACGAATCCTGAATACTGGTGGGTTATTCAATACTCCGTTCGGAACAGTGATCTGCACACCCGCAGCTTTACCAGCCAGGGCTGATTCAAAGCTTTGAACTGGTTTTTGTGCAACGGCAGAACCTTTTACTGTAGAAACGTTACCAGTAGATTCTTTTTTTCTTTGTGTTCCATAACCCACAACCACCACTTCTGAAACAATCTTGTCTTCTGAATTCAAGGTAAAATCAACTTCTGACCTTGTTCCAATGATTTGCTCCATCGTGGACATATCCACAGCTGAAACGATGATTGCTTTTGCGGAAGCGGGAACTGTAAGCGAATAAGTACCATCGGCTTTTGTTACGGTACCTGTGGTGGTACCCTTTACTATCACCGATGCATTGGGAATGGGATTCCCTTTGTCGTCCGTCACCTTACCCGTGACAGTTTTCTGCGCCAACAACGCCCCGGCAAAAAGCAGGAACGCTGTTAGTGTTAGTAACAGTTTTCTCATGTGCATGTAGTTTTTATGTATTAGAATAATGCAACAACACACTTGTTATCAAGAGCATTGATGCAATTACTTAATTCCAAATTTTAAAACAAACGGGATTCAAATTACCGCCTATAACCTTTATTAACCGCCTCTGTACCAATTAGGACAGCTCAACAAAATTCTTTGCTGCTTTAAATATAGGGAAACTATTTAATTTTTTTCTTGCCCATACTTATTAAAAGAGCCGGTAGCAAAATAAGGTTTGTAGCGGTAGCCGTTACCAGGGTCAGCGAAGTGAGCCAGCCAAGGGCCTGTGTTCCCCCAAAGCCGCTGAAACAGAAGATGATAAAACCGGCGATCAGTACCAGGGAAGTATAAATAATACTGATGCCTGTGCTATGAATGGTCTTGATCACCGTCTTCTCCATATTATAGTCATAACGGGGAAGATCCTGCTTGTAGTTGATCAAAAAACGAATGGTCACATCAATGGCGATACCTAATGCTACACTAAAGACCAGGACCGTTGAAGGTTTGATAGGAATACCTGTCCAGCCCATTACCCCAGCCGTAATAATAAGCGGGATGATATTGGGGATGAGGGAGCAAACCAGTATCCTGAAGGAACGGAACAAATAAAGCATACAAAGGGCTATTAATAAAAAGGCCCAGCCAATACTTTCCTTCAATCCATTAATGATATAACGGCTGCCTTCCAGGAAAGTGACACTGGTTCCTGTGAGTTGCACTTCATACTTTTCTTTCGGAAAATATTGATCGGCTTTTTGCTGGATCGTATCGAGGATCTCGGTCAAACGGTTACTTCCTACATCCGCCATTGACACACTGATACGTGCCTGCTGGCGACTGCTATCCATAAAAGTGGAAACCAGTTTTGCAAAAGAATTTTTTGCTCCACCTGAATCCGGCCGCATACTGAGATATTGCGCAAGACCCGGCAGCAAATACTCCGAAGGCATTGAATAGTTCATGCTGTCACCTTCAAAAAAAGCTTGTTTGGCAAACTTCAACCCTTCAGCAATGCTTAAAGGTCTTGCCATACCGGGCATTGAAGTGATATACTGAGAAAGCGAATCAATTTTATTGAGGTTGGAAAGATTGCGGGAGATACCGTATTTCTTTTTGGTATCAACAAGGATCTCTAATGGCATCACTCCTTTGAAATGCTGTTCAAAAAATTTAAGGTCCGTATATATCTTATCTGTTTTGGGAAGATCATCAACAATATACCCGACACTTTTTAATTTGAAGATACCTGCAACAGCTCCTGCCAGCAACACGAAAGTTACTCCATAAATAAGCTTCCGGTGATTCAATGACCAGCGTTCTAATCTTCCCAGCCAGCGGTTGAGCCTTGGGTTATGAAGATATTTTGTATGTCTTGTCTTTGGTTTGGGCAAAAGACTTAACACGACAGGGATCAATATCAGCGAGATAAAAAATAAGGCCATAATATTAATACCTGCCACCACGCCAAACTCTTTTAACACCTGGCTGCGGGTGAGGGCAAACACTGCAAAGCCAATAGCGGCGGCTAAATTGCAAAACAGGGTAACGATACCCATACGATCCACCATTGTTACCAAAGCTGTGCGCTTATCACCGGTATCGTTCCATGCAGTATGGAACTTGTTGAGAAAGTAAATACAGTTTGGAACACCTATTACAACAATAAGCGGTGGGATCAATGCGGTGAGTAATGTGATCTTATAACCTAATAAATGCATCGTTCCCATGCTCCATAACACACCAATGATAACCACCGACAATGAAAGCAACATTGAGCTAATAGAACGGAAAAAGAGTAATAATATCAATGCGGATAATATTACCGAAGCAAGCAGGAACAATTTCATTTCACCGGCTATTCTTACTGAAAGCTCGGTGCGGATATGCGGAAGACCACTTATGTGTACTTCAATATTATTAACTGTTCCGAATGCATTCGCCTGCCGGCGGATACTTTCCACTACAGCGGTCCTGTCAACACTATTCAAAATTTCCTTATTGATACGAACACCCATTAACCAGGCATTGGTTTCGGGATTATATAAAAGACCTTTGTAAAAAGGAAGACTGCGGAAAATATTGGCGCAGCTATCTATTTCTGTTTGTGTAAGTATCCTGTCAGGAAAAATAGGATCGGCCTTTAATTTTTCAGTTTCGGGAACCTTCACAAGGTTTACGGCAGAATTAATAGCGATGATATCATCAACGCCTTTGATCTTTTTAAGGGCACGTTGTAAAGAACTATAACCGTTAAATAATTTTTCTTCAAAAAAATTATCGCTTTGCAGGCCTATGACCACAAGGTTCCCGTCTTCGCCAAATTTTTGCTTGAATTCCTGGTAAGCCCTGTATTTGGGATTATCTGTGGGAATGGCTCTTGCAAAATCATAACTCAACTGAACATTTTTGGCCCAGTAAGCCATCAACGCCGTTGATGCAATAACAATAAATAAAAGGGGAAAACGATATTGGAGAATAAATTGTCCTAGACGACGCCACATAATTGCCTTATTAGTTCGACTTATTAGCTGTTCTGAGCCGCAAAGAAACGGAAAAAACAGGCAATAGCCTATTGGTCTTCTTTTGAATAATATATCAGTTTAGCGGCATCGGAAAGTGTATTTTCAGGAGGGTTTAATTCAACGGGAGATCCTGTCTTGTAAATGCCACGAAAGAACATGAATTGACACGAATTGTTTGTGTTCTTTCGTGTATTTCGTAGCCAAACACTCTATGATTTTGATACTTTTGGAAAGTGAGATACAAACTGTTCATACTATTTTTTTTATTCATTTATGCCGCAAATGCCCAGCAGCCGGAGCAGCCAATCGGTTTGTGGCGGGAGCACCTTCCCTATAACAGCACTATTGATGTTACGGCCGGTAGCGGAAAGGTTTATGCAGCTACTCCTTATAGTTTATTCTCTGTTGATCTCAGCGATCAAACGATCCAACGATACAGTCGTATAACAGGTTTGAATGAAACAGGTGTCAGCGCCATTCGTTATGATGCAGCTAATGAAAAACTTTTTATCGCTTATAACAATAGCAATATAGATGTCATCTATCGGAACGATATCTATAATGTGCCCGATATAAAAAGATCAACCATAGCCGGCGATAAAAATATTTATAACATTTACCCGCTTTCAAAAAATTATTATCTCTCCACCGGTCTCGGTGTGATCGTCGTTGATGGCGAAAAGTATGAAGTAAAAGATACCTGGTTCATTGGCACAAATGGAAGCCATTTAAAAGTAAATGGATTTACAAGTGATGGGAATTTTTTTTATGCTGCTACTGAAGACGGATTAAAAAAAGCCCCTGTTAATAGTTCTAACCCGGCTAATCATGCCAATTGGCAATTAGTCAGCGGAACGAATGGGTTGGCAACCGGTGCCTGTCAGAATGTTTTTGTTGTTCAGAACAAAGTGGTACTGCAAAAAAATGATTCATTGTTTGTGCAGAACGGCATTGCCTGGAGTTTGTTATACAGGGATGGCTGGCCGATCATTAGCGGTAATGTTTCTGAAAATAAGATCCTTCTTTGTGAAAGAATTGGAAATGATCCGGGAAGAGTTATTGTTTTAAACCCCGATGGTTCGGTAGCGAGAACATTGCCGGCATCGGGTTCTATTTCTTTTCCACGAAAGGCAATCTCTTTAAATAACGAACCATGGATCGCTGACCAGTTTGGCGGATTGTCGCACCAGCTATCAGCTTCCTACGATCAATACAAACCCAATTCACCCCAAGCAACAGGACGCGGGGAGATGGTAGTGTATAACAATGTTTTTTATGCTACAGCCGGTGAGGTGAATGATTCATGGAACTACCAGTTCAACGGCAATGGCATTTTTGTTTTAAACGAAGGGGGCTGGGATAATATCAATCGCTTTCGATATCCAAAGATCGATACGCTGCTTGATTACATAACGATCGCTATTGACAAAAGAGATGAAACGGCCTGGGCAGGTTCTTATGGCGGTGGTTTATTACATGTAAAACCCGGGCCGGCATTTGATATTTACAAGCAAGGTTTTATTGGCCCCACAATTGGCGACCCGGGCAGTTATCGTGTTTCGGGTTTAAGTTTTGATACTGATAATAATTTATGGGTCGCTAACTATGGCTCTTCTCAGCCCTTAAAAGTTCGTAAGGCAGATGGAGCATGGGTTAATTTTTCTGTTCCTTTTTTTCTTACAGAAAATGCAACGGCACAAATTGTGGTGGATGATAACAATTATAAATGGATCGTTTCACCCAAAGGAAATGGATTGATCTGCTATGATCACGGAACTTCTATTGATAACACAAACGATGATCGCTGGAAGCTACATAAGATAGGAACGGGTAGCGGAAATCTTCCAAGTAACGATGTGTTGTGCGTGGCTAAAGACAAAAGCGGCTTTATCTGGGCCGGCACGGCAGACGGCATTGGTGTTATTCAATGTTCACAGGATGTTTTTGCTGCACAGGGTTGCGATGCAATATGGCCGATCATTCAACAGGGAAACTTTGCCAACTATTTATTCAAAGGGGAGGAGGTGAGAAGCATCGCGGTTGATGGCGCAGATAGAAAATGGGTGGCTACACGCAATGGTGTTTGGCTTGTGAATGCAACAGGAGAGAAAATCATTTATCGCTTCACAGAAGATAATAGCCCCTTACTGAGTAATGACGTAAAGAAGATCGCAATCAATGGAAAAACGGGCGAAGTTTTTTTTGCAACATTAAAAGGGACCTGCTCATTCAGGAGTGCGGCTACAGAAGGAACAGAAGCTAATTCAAATGTTTTGGTGTTCCCGAACCCCGTGCCACCGGCTTTTGGCGGAACTATCGCCATTCGTGGATTGGTCAATAATGCTGTTGTGAAAATTACTGAGCTTGATGGCAGACTGGTTTATCAAACAAGAGCATTGGGTGGCCAGGCTATTTGGGATGGAAAAAATTACAGGGGACAAAAAATCTCCAGTGGCGTATATCTTGTTTTGGTAAGTGACGACGGGAGAACAGAAAATTTAGCAACGAAGATCGTTTTTGTAAGTAAGTAAATGCCCGATAAAGTACATAAAACAAGAGGCATTGTATTGCGCACGGTGAAATATGGCGAAACAAGTGTGATCGTCAGCATTTTCACTGAGCTATTTGGCGCCCAATCATATCTTGTTAATGGTGTGAGAACATCTTCCAAAAAAGGAACAGGTAAAGCGAGCCTGTTTCAACCGACGGCGATACTCGATATGGTGGTTTATCATAACGAACTAAAACAACTTCAACGGATCAAGGAATTCAAATGGGGTTATTTATATAAACATGTTCTGTCTGATGTGAGGAAGAATGCGGTGGCTTTGTTCATGATCGAATTATTAACCAAATGTTTGAAACAACCGGAATCAAATCCCGAGCTTTTCCATTTCGTGGAAGATGTTTTTGTTCATCTGGATGAAAGCAATGATACGGTAACAGCCAATCTTCCTTTATTCTTTGCGTTGCACCTGCCGGTTTTTTTTGGTTTGCGGATAAGTGATAACTATTCTGCTAAAAATTCCTGGCTCGATCTGCAGGAGGGAAGTTTTGTTGATCAACAACCATTGCATCCACACTTTTTAGAGGATAAACAAGCGGCCATTACTTCCCAGCTATTAAAAGTGATGCAGCCTGAAGAACTCGCCGATATAAAACTCAATCATGAGTTTAGAAGAAACCTGCTGCATGCCTATGAAATATATTATGCATTGCATGTGCAGGACTTTGGTTCAATGAGAACTTTACCGGTGCTGAGGGAGATTCTGGCATAACCATTAAAACGAAGTCACTCAATTTGGTTTTCCCGCAGATTTTCGCTGATTTTTCCGCGGATTAGCGCAGATTAGTGAAGTCTCTTTTTTCTGCGGCTATCTGCGAATTGATGTGCTCATATAAGTGGATGAAAGTTCTTAATCTTTATACATCAGCGGGAACAACTTTAATTAGTTGCATTAGATGTTACCCTGAAAGATGAGGAAGGTAGAGAGATAAGTTGGAATGTAGAATAGGGTTTCCCGCAGATTTTCGCTGATGTTTCCGCGGATTAGCGCAGATTAGTGAAGTCTCTTTTTTCTGCGGCTATCTGCGAATTGATCTGCTCATATAAGTGGTGGAAAATTCCTAATCTGCGTGCATCAGCGGGAAAAATTTTAATTAGTTGTATTAGATGTTACCCTGAAAGATGAGAAAGGTAGAGAGATAAGTTGGAATGTTGAATAATTTTCCCGCAGATTTCCGCTGATGTTTCCGCGGATTATCGCAGATTAATGAAGTCTCTTTTTTCTGCGGTTATCTGCGAATTGATCTGCTCATATAAGTGGAGGAAAATTCTTAATCTGCGTAAATCTGCGAATCGATCTGCTCATATAAGTGGAGAAAAATTCTTAATCTGCGCACATCTGCGGGGAAAATTATGCAGTAGGTATAATGCTGAAAGATGAGTTGGAATATAGAATAGGGTTTCCCGCAGATTTTCGCTGATGTTTCCGCGGATTAGCGAAGTCTCTTTTTTCTGCGATTATCTGCGAATTGATCTGCTCGTATAAGTGAAGAAAATTCTTTATCTGCGCACATCTGCGGGAAAAATTAATTAGTTGCAGTAGGTATAATGCTGAAATATGAGTTGGAATGTAGAATAGGTTTTCCCGCAGATTTTCGCTGATGTTTCCGCGGATTATCGCCGATTAATGAAGTCTTTTTTTTCTGCGGCTATCTGCGAATTGATCTGCTCATATAAGTGGAGGAAAATTCTTTATCTGCGTACATCAGCGGGAAAAATTATGCAGTAGGTATAATGCTGAAATATGAGTTGGAATATAGAATAGGTTTTCCCGCCGATTAATGAAGTCTCTTTTTTCTGCGGTTATCTGCGAATTGATCTGCTCATATAAGTGGAGGAAAATTCTTTATCTGCGTACATCAGCGGGAAAAGAAAACTGCTATTCGAATTTCCAAACTGCATTTTGCACATCATGATAAAAAAGGAAGGTCCATTTTTCTGCAGCGCCTTTTTCCCACCACTCCCTTCTTAGTTCCATCGCTTTTTTGCCATCGAAATCATATTTGGCGACAAAACGATGTTTCATCTGCTGTAGTTGAGGAGCATCATCTCCACCAAAGAAAATTGTTTCTTCATTTTCTTTTATCCAAAACACCTGGTGAAAAGGTGAATGTGCGCCGGTGATCTTGTAGTGGATGTACCCATCAATATCTCCGTCATTTTCTTTTAAAAC
>DASVNY010000196.1:0-4647 GCA_036383615.1 Chitinophagaceae bacterium | reverse complement strand
GCAGAGGTTAAAGTGTTTGATTCAGGTGACGAGATCGTGAAGACTGGGCAATATTTCAAATCTATTTTACTGCTGGTCGAGGGCATGATAAAAGTTTATCGTGAAGACGAAGAAGGCAACGAATACTTTATGTATTTCCTTGAGCCCGGCCAGGCCTGCAGTCTTTCCATGATCCCTTCCGACAGGCGCGAAAAAAGTGATGTAGTAGGAAAGGTGGTAAACAATACAACAGTAATTGCAGTGCCACCTGAATGTATGGACCAATGGATGCATAAATATAAAACATGGTACAGGTTTGTACTCGATTCCCACCGCGAAGGATTTGAGAAATTACTCGCCACATTCGACCACACCGCGTTCAGAAGTATGGATGCAAAGCTGATCTATTACCTCCGGCTTTCACAAAAAATCTATAAAAGCAATATTCTTCTCATTAATAAAGCTGAAATAGCCAAAGAGCTAAATTCTTCACGCGAAGTGATCTCCAGGCTGATGAAAAAATTAGCCGAAAAAGGAATGATTAAAGTACTGAAGAATCAATACATCGAGATCATTTCATTAGATAACTGATCTCCCGCCAATCCTTTCATCTTCATTTAATGACCATGACAAAAGTCACGGTCAACCGATTGAGGCCAGGATATTTTTGTGCTTTAATTGAAACAAATGAAGAAGATATTGCTTTCAGTGTTTGTTATTTCATTCAGCAGTTATCTGTCCTGGTCGCAAAACAGCGTTAAACATCTCAGCCTGCAGGAAGCCATCACCGCATCGGTTTCCAATAATGATGCAGTTAGGCTGGCGCAAACAGATTTGCGTCTTGCCGAAACAAAACTGCGCCAGGCAAACACTATCTTTTTACCACAGGTGAATTTTTCCTATTCAGCATTTTCAACCAGTGACCCGTTGAATGCGTTTGGATTCAAATTGCAGCAGCAATCAATTAAAGAGGCAGACTTTAACCCTAAATTGCTGAACAATCCCTCTTCCACATCCAACTTTTCTGCAAAGTTTGAATGGCAGCAACCCCTGCTGAATATGGATATGCTTTATCAGCGTAAAAGCGCTGCCAAACAAGCAGAGATGTATCAACTCCTTTTTGATCATACTAAAGAGTATATAGGCTATGAAACAGAAAAAGCTTACCTGCAATTGCAAATGATCTATGATGAAAATAAAGTACTCGCAGATGCGCTGGCTACATCGAAGGCTGTTTATAAAATGTCCAAAGATCATTATGATCAGGGTTTATTGCAGCGATCAGATCTGCTGAATGCAGAACTGCATGTTTTAACTATCGAAACACAGGTAAAAAGTATTCACTCTGCCATAGAAAATGCTTCAGACATGTTGAGCCTGTTAATGGGTAGGCCAACCGGCATCGTATATACTACGGACCCTCTATACATTGTCAATATAGTGATTTCTGATAGTGCAGCTTTATTCGATGAAAGAGCAGATTTCATGGCCATGCAAAAAGGAATGGAATCTTACGATATGATGATACAGTCATCGAGGATGAGCTACCTGCCAAGGTTAAATGCCTTTGCATCGTATCAATGGAATGATAAAAACCTGTTGGGTTTTAAAGCCAACTCTTTTTTAGCCGGCATACAGTTGTCGTGGAATATTTTTAACGGCAACCGCACTAAGAACACTATTGTACAACAGCAATTAGAGAAAGAGAAGCTTGCAGAGCAATTGCAGCAACAAAAAAATGAGGCCCTGGTACGGGTCAACCAGGCAAAGCGACAATTGTCAGATGCTTCTTTTGTTATGAAGCAACAACAACTCTCGGTTGAACAGGCTTCCGAAGCATTACGTGTTTTACAAAACCGCTATTCACAGGGTTTGGTAACAACAGCTGATGTGCTGATGGAACAAACACAGTTAACGCAACAAAAAGCCGGCTACGTAAATGCAGTGTTCAGCTATAATCTTGCTGTTGCATCATTGCGGTTTTTAACCAACAGTAAAAAATAATTCAAACTTCAACAACATGCGAAAAAAATATTTATATCCTGGACTGATGATGATCGGGTTAATAGTGAATGCCTGTTCAACGGGAAAAGAAAAAAATGATTCGGCAAAGGAAAAACCAGTTGCTGTTATGCTGTCAACAGTGTCTTCGGGCACACAGCCGGTCATTTTAGCCAGTGGCGAAGTAGAAGCTCTTCAAACAGCTAATATCAGCACAAGGGTGATGGGACGCATCACCAACATTTTTGTGAAGGTGGGAGACAGGGTAAATAAAGGGCAGGTACTTGCTACAGTTTGGGATGAAGACATTAAAGCGAAAAGAGCACAGGCAGATGCGATGATTGCTGAAGCAGAAAGCGCTTATGCCACTGCACGAAAAGACTATGACCGGTTTAATAATTTATACAAACAGCAAAGCGCTACGGCCAAAGAATTAGATAATGTAACGCTGCAATATGATGCCGCCAAAGCAAGAGTAACTGCTGCAAAACAAATAAGGAGCGAGGTGAATGCAAATCTTTCTTACAGTCGTTTGGAAGCGCCTTTCTCAGGGGTTGTTACACAAAAACTGGCCGATGTGGGAAGCATTGCTAATCCCGGAATGCCCATAGTGACAATTGAAGAGGATGAAATTCTCCAGGTATCAGCCGCTGTTGCTGAATCTGATATTAGTAGTATTCACCCGGGAGATGCCGCAGTTATACAAATCAAATCAACCGGGAAAGTATTTGATGGAAATATTATCCAGGTTAATCCTTCTTCACAGTTCACCGGGGGGCAATACATAGTTAAACTCAGCATTCCTGAAGCTGCAAGGAAGGATATTTATCCAGGCATGTTTGCGAATGTCAGCATCCAGGTGAAAGAACCACGGCCAATGCAAAATGATGCAACACTCGTTCCGGTATCGGCCATTATCAATCGTGATGAACTTACAGGCATCTATACCGTCAGCGCTAATAAAACAGCTTTGTTGCGGTGGGTCCGCCTGGGAAAAACGTATGGAGATAAAGTGGAAGTGATCTCTGGTCTCTCTAAAGATGAAAAATTCATCCACGCATCAGAAAGCAAATTATATAATGGTGCTCCTGTAGAGATAAAAGAAATACTTGCGGTGTCTGGAAAAACCCGCAGCAATTAATTATTGAATTACAAAAATGAAATTATGAAACAAGGTTTATCAGGCAATATTGCCAAAGCATTCATCAGCTCAAAGCTGACGATCCTGCTTATGATTTCATTTTTACTCATCGGCGGGTTCAGCATCATGATGATACCAAGTGAGGAGGAACCGCAGATAGATGTTCCTATTGCAGATATTTATATTGCTTTTCCTGGTGCTGAACCAAAAGAAGTAGAAACAAAACTGACGGCGCCGTTGGAAAAGATCGTATCTAACCTGAAAGGGGTGGAGTATGTTTATTCAACCTCCATGCAGGGGCAGGCAATGCTTATTGTTCAGTTTTATGTGGGGCAGGATGTAGAGCGCTCTATGGTGAAATTGTATAATGAACTGATGAAGAACATGGATAAGCTGCCACCTGGTGCTACGATGCCTCTAATAAAACTCCGTGCCATTGATGATGTGCCTGTGCTTGCGCTAACGCTATGGAGCGATAAGCATAACGATTATGAATTAAAACAATTAGGCGAGGCTCTCACAACCGAAATTAAAAAGACAAGTGATATTGCGGCTGTTAATATCATCGGAGGCAGGCGCCGTGAAATAAAAGTGCTGCTTGATAAAGATAAAATGGCAGCAAATCATCTCGACTTTTTATCCGTAGGCAAATACCTGGTAACAAATAACACCCAGCTCTTTTCCGGGACACTTTTAAAAAACGATTACGGTTATGCTGTGCAAACGGGCAACTTTATTAATTCAGTTGAGGATGTAGCCAATCTTGTTATTGCCACCAATACCAACCAGCCGGTTTACCTGAAGCAGGTGGCACAAGTTATCGAAGGCCCGGAAACTCCCAACCAGTATGTACAGTTCGGGTTTGGAAAAGCTGACAGCAGTTTGCAAAATAAATTCCGCTCTGTTTATCCTGCTGTTACATTAGCCATTGCCAAAAAGAAAGGTGCAGACGCCATGCAACTCGCTGAAAAGATCATCCATAAGGTTGATGATCTCAAAAAACAATTGCTGCCTTCGGATGTGCAGGTAAGTGTTACCCGTAACTACGGAGAAACAGCATCAGATAAAGTAGCTGAATTGCTGCTGCATTTATTTATTTCTATTGTAGCAGTCACTTTATTTGTGATGCTGGCAATGGGATGGAGAGGCGGTTTGGTTGTATTTCTTTCCGTGCCTGTAACTTTTGCACTCACCTTGTTTGCTTACTATTTCATGGATTATACGCTTAATCGTATTACGCTTTTTGCATTGGTATTTATAACAGGTATCGTAGTGGATGATTCCATAATCATCGCTGAAAATATGCACCGGCATTTTAAATCGAAAAAGTTGCCATTTAAAGAAGCAGCTATCTATGCTATTAATGAAGTAGGTAATCCCACTATTCTCGCTACGTTCACGGTTATTGCTGCGATCTTACCTATGGGTTTTGTAACTGGTTTAATGGGCCCTTATATGGGTCCGATGCCTGTAGGAGCTTCTATTGCTATGATGTTCTCATTACTGGTGGCATTAACGCTTACGCC
>DASVNY010000195.1:0-5503 GCA_036383615.1 Chitinophagaceae bacterium | reverse complement strand
CAATAGTAAAAAAGTAAAGCAGGAACCACCTGCTTTTTTAAATGCTAAAGAGACCATTCGTCTTAACCAGCTTATTTATAAAGACACGATTGAAACGGCACTGGCAAAATATGCTCCCGGCTTTGAAGCCATATTTATTCCCACTGCTGTTAACGGCAACTATGCAACCATCGTAAAGGATAAAGCTGCCAACCGCTATGCACTTATTATCCGGGGGTCGGTGATGGAATTCAGCAATGAAGGATTTCAGAATTTCATCATGCAGGACTTTAATATTTTCCGCATCAAAGAATGGAATTATACAGACACAGTGAAGGAAGCCAATATCAGTTATGGCGCCTGGATAGGTTTTCAAAACCTGCTGCAGTTAAAAGATAAAAAGACAGGACTGGGTATTAAAGATTTTATTGAGCAAAACTTACCGGCGCATTCCAGTGTTGTTATTACAGGTCACAGTCTTGGAGGAAATTTGGCGTATCCATTTGCCGGGTATTTAAAAAAGGAATTGAAGACTGATAAAAAGATAAGATTACAGCTTATCACATTTGGTGCACCGGCAGCGGGAAATGCGGCATTTGTCCAGGATATCGAAGAAAAATTTCCTGATGCGGAACGATATGCGGGAAGTAAAGACATTGCACCTATGTTTCCTGATATAGAAAAGATAGGCGAGCTGGCAACAGCGATTGGTTTAGATAGTGTGTTGCAATTAGGAAAGCTGAATATTGGTGGAGTTGATACAAAATTGAATGCAGGAACATTGTTCAATATTGCCAATGAAGTGCTGGAAAGGACCAATGTGATCAGTAAAAGCCATAAATATATTCAGAGCCAGAAGCATCTCCGTTATTTGACAGATAAAGATCTTTCTTCCTCGCCTGTTGAATTAACTACCAATGCGATCTTTAACCGCGCCTATCAATATCATAAGGTAGATATGTATGCTGAATTACTTGGTGTGGGCCTGTTAGAAAAGTAATAGCCCAGACTTCATTATTCTTCTGTTCTTCTGTTCGTTCACCATTTCTCTTCTTCAGAGTTTTGTTCAGTATTACCAGGAAAATTCTTCCTGCTTTCTATCTTTTGTATTTGTCTTTCAATAATAAGATCGGCAATGATCAGGCCTGCATCTGTATTGGGATTTTTTTCTATAAACCCTTTTAATTTATTTTCATCCACATCCATCCTGTAAAGAATAGAGACCAGTTTGTCAAAATCAGCGTTCAATAGTTCATTCACCCGGTTGGCAAGCGCTTGCCGGCCATCTTCATAGCTTTTACCGGTAACTATAGGGCCAAATTCGTTGGCCAATCCTTCCAGTATCTCGTTCTCTATCATCGGATAAATTTATTCAATTGTAAGTAAAAAGGACAGTAAGCAAAAATTTAGCACAATAACTGCATAGGGTTAATCAACAGTTTCAAAAACAATGCTAATCCATACTCGCATACAGAAAATCTTTGAAGCTTATTCACTTCGTCTAAAACGTGCGATCAGGGGAATTGATAAAAGGCTTGATCATGCTACACTTCATGATTTCAGGGTTGGGTTTAAAAAGCATAGATCTTTCCTGCGGCTGCTGTCTGTTGAAACAGGTGACCCCGGTAAAATTGAATTCCCTGATAAATTCAGAAAAATGAACAGGGCCATCGGGGATATTTATGATGAACAACTGTGCGGGCAGCGATTGTTAAAAAGCATTGGAAGGAAAAGCAGCTTCCCGGCTGGATTACACATAAAATATAAAGAGGTAAAAAAACTGATCTTATCGCCCAATCATTTTGAGAAGATGCTGGAAGAATTAAACAAGGATATGCCGCGGAAACTTAGTGATCGGAGTATCCGGGTTTTTTTTGAAGGAAAAAGGAAACAGGTCGGGGGCATAACCAGGAAACGAAATTTTACAGATAAAGAGTTGCATTCAATAAGAAAGCTGTTGAAGGATATGGTGAACATATCGAAGTTGTGGCGTGACCAGGCTATCCGCTCCCGTTATGTTTTTAGCGGCAACCGGTTAAAAGATGCGATAGCTGTTTCGGATGCGCTGGGTGAGTTGAACGATACAAGCACCGCTTTATCTATTATCAGGCCTTCGATCATTAAAGATGTTCCATTAAAACATCAACCGGATCTTATTGTAGCAAGAAGAAAGTGGCTGGCAGAAAAAAGAGCTTTGAAGAAAACAGTCGTGACTATTCTTACCAACGCCCAGTTTTTCCGCGCACAGGCCCACTAAAAAAGACAGCTTTAAAAATTTCCCTTTTGAATTGCATGCAACAATCCTATTCATGCTGCGTACTTAACAGGTATAGCGAAACGGGAACCTATAAGGTCTTTAAGACCTATAAGGTTTCTAACACCTTATAGGTTCCCATAAAGTCCCGTTTACCGCCCATCAAAAGAATGTTAAAAGACGGGGTAGAAATTTTGTCGTACGAATATGGTCGTATATATTCGTTGCTCATACCAAAGCCATGAAGAAAGTATTACTGTTTGTATTATTTAGTTGCATCGCCTATTCATCCTGGTCACAGGGAACCATTAAAGGAAAAATAATTGACTCTGCCGGTTCCAAACCACTGGGCTTCGCCACCGTAACAGTATTTAAAGCCGCCGATACAACCATTATTACCTATAGATTAAGTACGCCAGACGGAGAATTTAAGGTTCCGGGTATCCCGCTTGACCTGAACTGCCGAGTGGTGATCTCCTTTTCCGGTTATGCTGTATATCGGAAAGAATTTGTGATTACCGCTTCTCAACAAACAGTTGAGCTTGGTACTATCGCATTGACAACCGATGCAAAATCGCTTGATGAAGTATTAGTAGTTTCGGAACGGCCCCCTGTCGTATTTAAAAGAGATACGATCGAATTCAATGCCTCAGCTTTTAAAACCTTACCCAATGCGCTTGTTGAGGACCTCTTGAAAAAACTACCCGGCGTGATGGTTGACAGGGATGGAAACATCATGGTGAACGGAAAACCGGTGAACAGGATATTGGTAGATGGCAAAGTGTTCTTTGGTGATGATCCTAAAATGGCCACAAGAAATTTGCCGGCTAACGTGATCGACAAAGTTCAGGTAACAGATGATAAAGAAGAGATGATGCGAAGCGGCGATGATAACCCAAACAATGTAGGTAAAGTGGTTAACATTACGTTGAAGAAGGGAGTGAAAAAGGGCTGGTTTGGAAAACTATATGCAGGTGCAGGAACAGATGAATTGTATGAAGTGGGTGGCATTGCCAACATCTATCGTGATACATTGCAATTAAGTGTGCTGGGTTATATGAATAACCTGAACAGACCCGGCTTTAGTTTTTCTGAACTGATGTCTGCCGGTGGATTTGACAGGGTGCGAACTAACAGTGCCAGCAATAGCTCAAGCAACTGGAATAATAATGGCGGTAGCGGTGTTTCCATCAATGGAATAAACTTTGGCGGCTCACAGAATTTTGGTGGTATCTCCACCAGTAAAGGTGCAGGGTTTAATCTCAACCTTGCCCCGAACAATAAGAAGTCAATGTTCCTGCAATACTTTCATGGCAATGTCCGGGCACCAAGAGTAACCCTGACAGATGTTAACCAGTTTGCCGGCGACACGGTGATCAACACTAATACAAGATTGACAGGCGATATGGTTACTTACGGACACAACTTTGGATTAGGTGCAAGGTTTAAACCAGATTCAGTGACAAACATTCTTGTAAATGCCAACTTCATGCGAGGCCTTCAGTTTGAAGACAGGTTTAGCAATATTACAGGTGAGAACAATTTTAGAGGCCCATTGAGTGAAGGGGTAGTCGTTCAAAACAATGATGGTGATCTTTATTGGTATAAGCATGGGATAGCCATTACCCGTTTATCAAAGACAAAAAAAGGAAGACGATTTAATTTTGCCCATTACCTTGATATCAATAACCGGTACAACGATTATGTGTCAGAGTCGGCGATAAGTTATTTTTATCCTAATGCATACGATAGTAACTATGCACAATTGAGAAAAGAAAGAATACCCCGCACTGATGCGAATGTGACATTTAACTATAGCGAACCACTCAATAAGCATTTTACGGTGAGAGTTGGCGGTCGTTATGAATACAGTAAACTCAACAATGCTGTTACTACACTGAACAAGGCAACAGGCAACGAAGAATTTGATGTGATCAATACATTGCTTAGTAATGATTTTAGAAGAATAGGCCACCGGTTATTCTTTACACCGGGTCTTGAATATAAGTGGAAGGATTTGACCATTACACCTGGTATCCGGTTGTTACAGCAAAATGTAAATAACAATCTTGTTTCAGCAGGAACAAAAATCAAACAGGAGCAGTTTAATATTTTGCCTTCCTTGACGATCGTGTACAAGCAGTTGAACTTTAGTTATTCCAAAGACATCATTCTTCCCTCTTTCAACCTGATCAACCCCGTGGCTGATATCAGCAACCCTTACTCTATTACAAAAGGGAACCCTGACCTGCTTGCTTCTGAAAGACATAATTTATCTGTTAACTATTTTTTCAATAACCCTAAGCGCTATATTAGTGTGGGTGGGTGGATGAGCGCTGCATTTACCAACAAGGATATCGTGCAGGTAATAACACTGGATGAAAAGGGCGTGCAAACGATGTATCCAATAAATGCTGATGGAAGCAAGAATTATAGCATGAACTGGAATATAAACAAGCAATACAAGACCAAGCAAAATGTGATGTTCAGCTGGAACACGGGCAATTGGATGGGAGTTAATATAAGCAGGATGATCTTTAATAGTATCAACAGTTTGCAGACTACGTTTAATTATAATCATTGGTTCGGTGTAGGTATGAACCTGAATGATAAATTTGAATGGAATGCCAATTATAGTTTCGGCAAGAATTTTACAAGGAACAGTAACCCGGCCTTCAAGAAACTGAATGTTTTTAACCAGTATTTCAGCAATGAATTCGTGTTGCGTATGCCAAAGCATTTGATATGGGAAACCCAGGTCAACTATTCTTACAATGGAAGCATCCCTGCGGGAATGCCTAAAAATATGTTGAGATGGAATGCTGCTCTTAATATCACGATGCTGAAGGGTGAAGTTGGGGTACTGAAATTTGCTGTAAATGATATATTGAACAGGAACAATAATATTTGGGTGAATGCAAACCGGAATGTTGTTACCACTTCTGAAAGCAATATTTTAGGAAGATATTTCCTGGCAACATTCACCTATAACGTTAGAGCTGCAGGTACAAAAGCAAGAGTTGGGGGAAGAGAGAAATTTTTCCTCTTCTAAAATTTTTCTGTTACACCCATTCCGAAAAGGGCAAAGTCATATTTCACAGGGTCATTCTTATCCAGTGTTTGCAGGTATGAGGTTAGTTCGATTGCTGCCTGCCAGTCTGTTTGTTTGCGTTGAAGAATGCCCAGCTTTTTCGACACTCTTATAACATGGAGGTCCAGGGGACAAATAAGTTGTGAAGGAGAGATATTTTTCCAGATGCCAAAATCAAC
>DASVNY010000194.1:0-4203 GCA_036383615.1 Chitinophagaceae bacterium | reverse complement strand
CTCTTTCATGCTATTTATACTCTTTCAAAAAAATGCCAGACTGCTTCGATGTTGAAAATTCTCTACAAAGAAGCATGCATTTAAGGGCATGTTCTTTGTTGAATGCAATCTGTTATAAGTTTTTAATCACTAAATCTTTATTTATGGCAACAAGGAGAAGCTCAAGCCGCACCGAAGGAGAAAGGGAAACAGAACGACATGTTAGATATCCTTCAGATGATAAGAAAAATGTCTCTTCCCATTACCCGGTCTCAAATCAGCAGGAAGATGAGGATGATGAAAGATATTATCATGCTCCTGGTAGAAATGAACGTACTCCCGCAAAAAGAAGTGCTGTTCGTGGATCTGCAGCAGCAAGCCGTAATGATGCATCAACGATTGCTGTAAAAAACAGCAGTGGCTCACATAGCAGCAGGGGTGGCGCTGAGAGTGAAAGAAATAGTGAAAGATCAATTAATACAAGGCGCAGTAACAATAACAATATGGGGAATGATCATAGCGGCAACAGCGAACGGCCTTCAGTCAGTGCTTCAACCCGTGGATTTGTTTCAAGGATAAGGGAAAGAGTAAAACACATGGTTTCAAAACAGGGAAGCAACCGCAAGAGCGGTAACAAATAAAAGCCTTATTGATAAAGTAGGGCGGTCAACGTCCTGCTTTATTTTTTTATACCTGGTCAAAAAAATATCATATGCTAAACACTGATTCTTTTATTCAAACATTATTGCAATGTGCCAAGCATTGCGATGAATGCGCTTCAGCCTGCCTCGAAGAAAAAAATGTAGCTCATTTAAGAGATTGTATAAAGTATGATCTTATCTGTGCAGATTATTGCCGGACAGTAGCAAAAATGGTCCAGTACCAAAGTCCGCATTTACTGGCGGCGGTTCAATTGTGCACTTCTGTTTGCGCTACCTGCAAAGAAGAATGTGAAAAACATGATCATGTTCATTGCAAGACCTGTGCGATTGTTTGTCTTGAATGCGAAAAGTTATGTAACGAATGGCTCACCATCGAAGCGGAAGGACATATGGCTACTTAGCCGCCTGTTCAGATGAAGTTTCATTGGCAGGCTTACCGTTCCCGTTTTCATTCGTGGAAAATTCGCTGATATAAATACGGGTGAGGATAATTATATAGTTGATCAGTAATGGTCCGAAAATAAGACCGATAAATCCAAAAAGCCCCAGCCCTACAATAACACCAAGAACGGTTATGACAGGGTGAACATTTCCAATCTTTCTCATGATCGTTATTCTCGCCAGGTAATCAACATTGCCTGTTACGATCAAGCTATAGATCAATAATCCTGTTGCGTTCCATTGTTCTCCTGCCGCATACATGTATATAACAAGGGGCACCCACACAACCATTGTTCCCACAATGGGAAAGAACGCGAATAGACCCGTGAGCACTCCCCAAATGATAGGCTCCTGTGCTTTAAAGATCCAGTAGCCAAGCATCGCTGTCAAACCCTGTATAATTGAAATAAGCGGAATGCCCAGCGCATTTGCTCTTACCATGTTCCTGGTTTCTGCAGCGAGTAAACTGGTATTCTCATTTTTAAGCGGGATAAGGCGAAACAGGTTTTTTTCAATATCGCTACCATGCCACAACAGATAATACAACATGAACAACATGATGATGAGATTGGTCAGAATATTAGCCGTGCTGTTGATAAGCGTGGGCAAATAAGCTGCAAGATTTTCCAAAAAGTCATCAAAGGATTTATCTGAAATAACATGTATGCCTGCATTATCCTGTACCACTTGAACCCCATGCCTGATATTATTTATTAAGGTAGTTGGGTCGTTCAATATTCTTCGCACTTCAGGACCCACCAATGTAATGGCCAATAAAACAGGAATACCTAAAAGAAAGAAATAGGACAGGAGATAGAGCCAGGCAGTTAATCCTTTTTTCCATTTTTCCTGGTAGATCAATTGAAAATAACGACGACGGCTTAAAATATATAAAGTAACGGCGCCAAGCAGCCCTGGCATAAACAAACTCAGCTGCTTTACTGAAATGACAACAAGAAACAGGATCAGCATCAGCAGCAGGATCCGTTTGATACGTTCGTTGAAACTCATCGTTCTTAAAGTTAATAATCTTTTTTCGGCGTTATCGTGTATTTGTTGGTTGCCGGTCCTTCGTCTTTCTCGGGCGGCGACTAAATAGCATGAACATAATAAAGAGACTCAGCGAGATAAAAAATATCATATAGGCCATACCGGCAACAGCCACACCCGCAACTAACCCAAATGCGAATATTGCTGCAACAATAGCGATCACCAGGAAAAAAATGGCCCATTTACTCATACAGTATTGTTCTTGGAAAAATTCATGCCATTCAGGAGCAAGTACAGAATTATTGGGCACTTTTTTCCCCCTGAACTTTTGATAGTACTGTGCTGAAAAGAATCTTCAATAATCCTGCTATGGCACGAAATTCCCAAGACAATAGAAACGATCATTCTTAAAATATTTTTGTATGAAAACAGTGAGCATCTTTTTATGTCTTGCCATGATCACCGTGGCAGCGTGTAATAATGAAGGTAAAGACAACGTGGAAAAAGCCGATTCGATCAATAAGGCTAAGGACGACAATGCCATGAATAATAATACGGTTACTGTTGACCAGGAAAGTTCCGAGTTCCTGGTAAGGGTGGCTGACGCGGGCATGAACGAGGTTGATATTACCAAGCTTGCACAGGAAAAAGCTTCCATACCTGAAGTGAAAAGTTTAGCTTCTATGTTATGGACCGATCATAGCCAGTTGAATCAGCAGGTAAAGCAGCTGGCGCAGGAAAGAAATATTACCCTGCCATCAACCACATCGGCAGATCATGCAAAGGAAATGGATGACCTGAAGGCAAAAACGGGAAAGAATTTCGACAGGGAGTTTATCCGTAAAATGATCTCCAAACATAATAGCAGTATTGATGCTTTTGAAAAAGCAGTAAAAGATGTAAAGGATAGTGGCGTGAGAACATTTGCCGACAACACACTTCCTAAACTAAGAATGCACCGTGACTCTGCCCAGGCGATCGAGAAAAAGTATTGGTAACCTAATATGACGATCATGAAACGGTTAATTGGCATAACTGCTTTTTGCAGTTTACTGGCAACCTGTTCAGTGCCGGCCTATGTAGAAAAAAGTGATGATGCGGACCTGGATGCCTATAAAACCTATAGCTGGGTAGAAACAAGAGGGTCGGAAACCGATGCTTCGGCACGGTCAATAGCATATGCCGATATCAGTATTCATAATGCGGTGAACAGGGAACTGCAACGATGGGGATGGGTTGAAACAAATGATAATCCCTCCGCATTGATCACCTATGATGTGCTGGTAGAAAGAAGCGCCGAGCAAAGACAGGACCCTGTTTATACACAGCCGTTTGTCAGGTACTATTATAATTCCCGCCGGCAGCGATGGACACCATTTTATTTTCCATCGCAGTTTGCTGGATATGATACTTACTCTGTTCCGGTGAATGAAGCTACGATAACTATAACGGTCATTGATCCGGATAAAGATAAAAGAGTATGGCAGGGATGGACAAGTGAGCAGCTTGCCGGCTCAAGATTAACAGAAGATGAAGTGGCGAGAAGTGTGCGGCGTATTTTCAAACAGGAAAAAAGATAGCGCTTACTGGGGAACTAAATAATGCGCCTGAAAGTGTTTGAGTTTATTATAAAGTGTTTTGCGGTCGATTTTTAAAAATTCGGCCGCTTTCTTTTTGTTGAAATTTACTTTCTTCAATACAGACATGATAAGATCATATTCTGCTTTACAGGCTGCTTCTTTTAACATCTCGGGTTCGCTGGTAGTGGTGGAAACGAATTCCGGGCTATGGCCGTTATCATGATAATAATGATACCTGATCTCATCAGGAAGTGTTGATAGCTTAACAAGCTGCCCGGGTTTGGTCAATAACACTGCTCTTCTCACCACATTGCGAAACTCCCGCAAATTGCCGGGCCATTGGTAGGATTGGAAGATCTTTTTTACTTCCTCATCAAAGTCGCCGATATTTTTATTGATCTCGTTGCAGGATTGCAGCAAAAAGAAATCCGCAAAAGGAAGAATATCTTCCCTTCTTTCGCGCAATGCAGGGAGATGAATGGGAAATTCATTCAGGCGGTGATAAAGATCCTCGCGGAATGTTCCTCCCATAAAAGAATCTTTCAGGTTTT
>DASVNY010000193.1:0-8144 GCA_036383615.1 Chitinophagaceae bacterium | reverse complement strand
AGGCAATACAGGCAACAGCCAGCGCAACACGCCCAGCAATCCCATTTTCACCATCACACCACTTAATACCATAGTGGTCGCTGTCGGTGCCTGTTCATACGTATCAGGTTGCCAGGTATGGAAAGGAAAGATCGGCATCTTGATAGCAAAGGCGACAAAGAATAACCAGAACAACCAGTTTTGCGCCTCACCCGGTAACTCCAACGCATAAAAAGATTCGATGCTGAATGAACCTGAAGCTGTTTTTGACTGCAGGTATAATATCCCGATCAGCATCAGCACCGAGCCGAGAAATGTATAAATAAAGAATTTGAAAGTAACCCGTATCCTTTTTTCTCCTCCCCATTGCGAACAAAGAAAATACATAGGGATCAGCGCAAGCTCCCAGAAGAAATAAAACAGTAATGCATCCATAGCGAGGAACACACCCATCATACCTGCCTGTCCCAATAACATTAATGCAAAAAAGTTATTTGACTTTTTGTAAGTACTGTTCCAGGTGCCAATAAAGATCAATGGGTAAGCAACGGCATTCAACAAGCAGAGAATTTGTCCAAGCCCGTTCAGCTTGATATAAAAACTGCTGCCGAGCTGTCCCATCCAGTCAGACTTATGCTGAAGATATTGGGCATCCTTCATCACAGTTAAACCAAGCAATGAAACAGCCAGTGTTGCAACAGAAGCAAACAAACTCCATGACCGGATAGCTCTTTCATCTTTGATAAAGAAGCTTGCCAAACCGGCCAGTAAAGGGATCGCTATGAGTAAAACAGGAATCATCTTATTTGATCAACTTGGTTTATCAATGATGAGTTATCAGTGATGAGTACGCCACTCATCACTGATAACTCATTACTCATTTTCTTAAAAAGAATTGTATAACAAATACCAGCAACATGCTCAGCACCATCAGCAACACATAACTGCCCACCTGGCCACTTTGCAATAAACGGATCTGGCGGCTACTGTAATTAACAGCTTTGCCAACACCATTTACGATGCCATCCACCACAGAATTTTCAATAAACGATTTTAAAAAACCACCCAATTTATGAAGGGGCTGCACAATGATCTTGTCATACAGCTCGTCAACATACCATTTATTCTCCAGCACTTTTCCAAAGCCTGTTGCTTCTGTTCGCTGGTAGTTTTTGAATTTACTCCAGGCAAACATGATCATGATAAGCACCAGCGCTGTTGAAAGACCCATTAAGAAATATTCTTTTGAATGGGATATTTCATGTCCTTCATGAGGAGCAGCTATAACAGGTGAAAGAAATGCTGAAAGTTTATCACCGCCGTGAATGATTGCTTCCGGCACGCCAACAAACCCACCAACTATAGAAAGCACGGCCAGGATAATAAGAGGAATAGACATCGCCGAAGGGCTTTCATGCAAATGATGCTCCTGCTCATGTGTGCCCCTGAACTTTCCGTTAAAAGTGATAAACAATAAACGGAACATATAAAATGCGGTCAGTAAAGCGGTGAATAAAGCAATTCCATAAAAAACCGGGTTCTTTAAATATGCACTTAACAAAATGGCGTCTTTAGAAAAGAAACCACTCAATGGCGGAATACCCGATATCGCAATACAACCAATCAAAAATGTGAAATACGTTATCGGCAGTTTTTTACTTAAGCCCCCCATGTTACGAATATCCTGTTCACCGCTCATCGCATGGATCACACTACCACTGCCGAGGAACAATAATGCTTTAAAGAAAGCATGTGTCATTACATGGAACACGGCAGCCACATAAGCGCCTGTGCCTAATGCAAGGAACATAAAACCAAGCTGGCTCACGGTTGAATAAGCCAACACTTTTTTAATATCATTTTGTTTCAGTGCAATGGTTGCAGCCAGCAATGCTGTCGCCAAACCAATGTATGCCACGATATTCATCGTTAGCGGCGACATTGAATAAAGAACATTACTGCGGGCGATCATATAAATACCGGCCGTTACCATCGTAGCGGCATGGATCAATGCTGAAACAGGTGTGGGACCCGCCATCGCATCAGGCAACCAGGTATAAAGAGGTATCTGTGCGCTTTTGCCGGTAGCGCCAACGAAAAGCAATAAGGTAATAACAGTGATATCGGTTCCGGAAAGTTTAGCGAGCGTCTCTGCAGTGAATACATCTGTAAAGGAAATCGTGCCTGCTTTTAGAATGAACCAGAAAATAGCGATCAAAAAAGCAAGGTCTCCAATACGGTTCATCACAAAAGCTTTATTGGCGGCTTTATTGTACTCCTGTTTTTTGAACCAGAAACCGATCAGCAAATAAGAACAAAGCCCCACTCCTTCCCAACCGATAAATAAGATAACATAGTTAGCACCCATCACCAGCAAGAGCATCGAGAACACAAAGAGATTGAGATAAGCAAAATATCTTCCGAAATGCTCTGCTTTCTCTTCATGCATATAAGCAGTAGAGTAAACATGGATCAAAAATCCAACCCCGGTAATGATCAGCAGGAACAATGATGAAAGCTGGTCTATTTGAAACGCAAAGGGGATCTTTAGTTTGCCGACATTGATAAAGTCGAAATAATTAGCAATAAAAGGTGAACTCATTTCTCTCACCTGCATGAAAACAAAAATGCTCAATACAAATGAAGCAAGGATAACCCCGCTGCCAATGATCCCGATCACCGATTTGGACAACTGTTTTCTTCCCAGTCCATTGATCAAAAAACCGATCAATGGCAGGAGAGGAATTAAATACACCAGTTCTAAAACGTTCTTCATATCCAGCCTCTAATGAGGATTAATGTTTTAACCTGTTCAAAAAGTTTATATCCACCGAATGAATATTGCGATACATCATCACAATGATCGCCAAACCCACACTCACTTCTGCTGCGGCCACCACCATGATAAAGAAAACAAATAACTGCCCGTCGGACCCAGCCGTGGCATCAGCGGCTACCGCTCTTGCATAATGCATTTTAGAAAACGCTACTAATAACAAATTCACCGCATTCAGCATTAGCTCAATGCACATAAAAATGATGATCGCATTGCGACGTGTCAACACACCCACAATTCCGATAACAAACAACGCAATGGACAATAATATATAATACGTTATAGGCATGGCCCCTCCAAACCTCCCCGAAAGGGGAGGCTTTAGAACCCTAAAGTTTTATAAACTTTAAAGTTGGTTAATTAATAATTTTTATAAGAACTACTCCACCTAAGTTCCCCCTTCGGGGGTCAGGGGGCTTATTCTTTCTTCCCAATCACCACTGCACCGATCATTGCGCTCAAAAATAAAATACTGCTTATCTCGAATGGCACCACATAGGTGGTGAACAGTTCTTTTCCCAGGCTTTTAATTAATCCAATATCTCCCTGGTTAACCATTGCCAGTTCATCCTTGCCTGCAACGTTCTTCAATGCCGCTACTAATACCAGCATCAAACACCCGCCTGCTACAGCACCTGCCAGTTTCATCCATTTATTTTTTTGCGGTTCCGTTTCCCTGCTCAGGTTCATCAGCATGATCACAAACAGGAACAATACCATGATAGCTCCTGCGTACACAATGATGTTTACAATAGCGAGGAACTGCGCATTCAATAAAATATAATGACCGGAAATAGCAAAGAAAGTGGCGATAAGCCACAGCACACTGTACACCGGGTTTTTGCTGGTGATCACCATCAGTGCGCTAAAAAGGGCCATAACCGAAAGCACCCAAAAAAGTATATGTGTAATGTTCATTCCTAAAAGCAGTTGACCGTTGGATTAATTCGTTTCCTTCACCACTCTTTCACCCAATGCCTTTTTATACTCTTCGGGCTGCGTGAGTGGATTAGGTATCAACAGGTCGTCTTTTTTATAAATAAATCCTTTTCTTCCATAATTGGCCGGCGCAAAAGTCTGTGACAAATACACCGCGTCTTTTGGACAAGCCTCCTCACATAATCCGCAGAATATGCAGCGCAGCATATTGATCTCATACTTGGCTGCATATTTTTCTTCCCTGTACAAATGCTCTTCTTCCGGCAAACGTTCAGCTGCTTCCATCGTAATCGCTTCTGCAGGACAAGCCAGCGCACATAAACCACAGGCTGTGCAACGTTCACGACCCTCTTCATCCCTGTTCAATACATGCAAACCCCGAAACACCTGCGAGAAAGTTCTTTTCTGCTCGGGATAATTGATCGTGGGTCTCTTTTTAAAAATATGACTGAAAGTAATGGCCATTCCTTTCAGGATATTCCAGAGATATATCTTCTCCAGCCACGTCATTGGCTTGCGATCCACCTGCTTTGCTCTCTGTGTTAATTGCATAAAGCTTTACAGCTTTTAAAAATTTTCGCAAATATATTGTTTATGTTCCCAGCTTCAGTAATTCTTGTCATTGCCTGTTCCGCCAGCTGGCGGACTCTTCATCGTTCTGTTCGCTTATCATCATATATTGAACCCCTCTGGGGTTCTTATCAAAAAATCTTTTTCATTTCTACCAGCTTTGCGCCCCTACGGGGCTTAAACACCACTACCATCTTTCGGACTCCATAAGCCCCTCCTTCGGAGAGGTTTGGGGAGGCCTCTACTTCTTCAACCACAACACCACCGCTGCTGTAACGATCATATTAAACAATGCCAGCGGTATTAATTTCTTCCAGCCGAGGTTCATCAATTGATCATAACGGAACCTTGGTATCGTCCAGCGTATCCATATAAATACAAACAGGAAGAAGCATGTTTTCGCCATCAATGCGCCAAATCCCAAAAAGGCCATCAGGTTCTGCGACAATCCCCATTTACTTTCATCAACAAATGGCAAAATATCATAGCCGCCAAAGAACAATGTCGCCATCACCACGCTGCTGATGAACATATTGATGTATTCAGAAAAAAGATACATCCCCACTTTCATTGATGAATACTCCTGGTGATAACCAAAATTCAATTCATTCTCCGCTTCGGGAAGATCGAATGGCGTGCGGTTACATTCTGCCAATGCGCAAACAAAAAAGATCAGGAATCCTAATGGCTGCAGAAATATGTGCCAGATATTTCCATGTTCAACCTGGTTGGCAACGATACCACTCATTTGCAAAGTACCCGTTAGCATCAGCACTGCGATCAATGATAACCCCATTGCCAATTCATAAGAGATCATTTGCGATGCGCCACGAATGGCCGCGAGCAGTGAAAATTTATTGTTTGATGCCCAACCCCCGATCATAATTCCATACACGCCCATGCTCACTACGCCAAAAATGTAAAGGATGCCGATATTAATATCTGCGATCTGTAATGAAACTTCTCTTCCAAAAATATTCGCTGTTCCTCCCCACGGAATGACAGCGCTTGTCAGCAACGCGGTCAGCATCGCCAGTGAAGGTCCAAGAATAAATAACGCTTTGGATGATGCGAGTGGAATGATCTCTTCTTTAAAAAAGAGCTTGCCTCCATCTGCCAATGGTTGAAAAATGCCCCAGGGGCCAGCACGATTGGGGCCACGCCGGTCCTGCAACCAGGCAGCTACCTTTCTTTCCGCATAGGTCGTGTACATCGCGATAAAGAAAGACAAGCCGATGATAACAGCTATCAGCAAGCCTTTTTCTAAGATCAACCACCAATCAATAGCTAATAAGATCATGTTCGATTATAATTATTCGGGAATGGGCAATGGTGAGTGGTCAATTACAGACCCTATTCACCATTCACTATTCACCATTCACGTCATTAAATGTTTTGCTCGTCGCCGGTCCCGGCAATTCACTCAACTCAACCTTGTTCACATCACTGATGCTATGAATATCCATCAGCAATTTTGGTGAACGGCCACCCATCACTTCAGGCACAGTTTCTTTTGGTATCACTTCATTCACATAGTGTCCCTGCGAGATCACTGAATGACGATCCACTTCAGTCGGTCCTTCTATTGTCCAGTCGCTTGCTTTTTTTCTTTCAAAGCGACAGGTATTACAGATCCAGTCTTCCACTTCACCCCACTCATCTTTTCTTGCCGTTACTCTCAACACTTCATCGCCGCGCATCCACAATCTCACTTTACCACTGCACTTGTCACAATTGCAATGTGCCTCCAGCGGCTTGGTGAACCATACACGATTCTTGAAACGGAACGTTCTATCGGTCAGTGCACCCACAGGACATACATCGATCACGTTTCCTATAAAATCATTATCCAAACTCTTTTCGATATAGGTAGCGATCTCTGAATGATCTCCCCTGTCGAGCACACCATGCACTCTTTTATTCGTTACCTGGTCGGCCGTGAACACACAACGATAACAAAGGATGCACCTTGTCATGTGAAGCTGTATGTACGGACCAAGATCATGCTTCTTAAATGTTCTTCTTTTGAATTCGTAGCGTGTGCCTTCACCACCATGGCCATAACTAAGATCCTGCAGATCGCATTCGCCTGCCTGGTCGCAAACAGGACAATCTAACGGGTGATTGATCAATAAAAATTCAACCACGCCATTTCTCGCATCTATCACCCTGTCGCTGGTAATGTTTTTTACCACCATTCCATCCATTACATTGGTACGGCAACTGGCCACCAGCTTCGGCATTGGTCTTGGGTCAGCAGTAGAACCAGCGGCTACTTCCACCAAACAGGTGCGGCACTTACCACCACTACCTTTCAGCTTGGTATAGTAACACATGGCTGGTGGCGCCACATCACCACCGATCTTTCTTGCAGCCTGGAGAATAGATGTTCCCGGCTCCACCTCGATCGTGATGTTGTCAATGGTTACTTTAAATAATTTTTTCTCTTCAGCCATTTTATTGTTTGTTTCTCGCAACGCCGCTACGTCGCAAAGTTTCGTAGCGTCTTTGCGCCTTTGCGTGAAATATTCTATGCACTCACCGGCACATGAATCGGATCAGCATAATGCGCCAACCCATAATTCCTTCTTTGACACTCTTCCGGGTTCATTACATGCCATTCAAACTCGTCCCTGAAATGTCTTATCGCTGCTGCCACCGGCCATGCTGCTGCATCACCCAATGGACAGATCGTATTTCCTTCGATCTTGCGTTGTATATCCCAAAGCAGATCAATATCACTCAACTTGCCTTTACCATTGTCAATGTTCAACAATATCTTTTCCATCCAACCGGTTCCTTCACGGCAAGGCGAACATTGCCCGCAACTTTCATGACGATAGAATCTTGCCAGGGTATAAGTATGTTTTACCACGCATTGCGTATCATCCAATACAATAAATCCTCCTGAACCCATCATTGAACCGGTAGCAAAACCGCCATCGGCTAAACTTTCATAGGTCATCATCCTGGTTTCGCCTTTCGCCGTTTTCAATAAAAGATTAGCAGGCAGGATAGGAACTGATGAGCCACCCGGGATACAGGCTTTCAGTTTTCTTCCATTAGCAATACCACCACAATACTCATCGCTATAAATAAATTCTTCAACACTGATGGTCATGTCTATTTCATACACACCCTGCTTCCTGATATTACCACACGCTGATATCAGCTTTGTGCCGGTTGATTTTCCAATTCCAATCTTTGCATATTCCTCACCACCTTCATTAATAATAGGAATAACAGCCGCGATCGTTTCCACATTGTTTACCACGGTTGGACAATCCCACAATCCTTTTACTGCCGGGAACGGAGGTTTGATCCTTGGATTACCTCTTTTTCCTTCCAATGATTCGAGCAAAGCTGTTTCTTCACCACAGATATAAGCACCGGCTCCACGTTGCACATATATTTCGCAATCAAAACCGCTGCCTAAAATATTTTTACCAAGCCATCCATTATTTTTCGCTTCCTGGATCGCCTGTTCTAAAATGTCAACGATCCATGCATATTCACCACGGATATAGATATAAGCACGGCTGCTGCCCAATGCATAAGCAGAAGTGATCATTCCCTCGATCAATAAATGAGGAATGAACTCCATCAGGTATCTATCCTTAAATGTTCCGGGCTCTGATTCATCCGCATTCACTACCAAATAGCGGGGCACTCCTTCAGGTTTTGCCAAAAAACTCCATTTCATTCCTGTAGGAAAGCCTGCACCACCGCGACCGCGCAAACCGCTTTTCTTTACTTCTTCCGTCACCTGGTCGGGGCTCATTGTCTTCAATGCTTTCTCTACGCTGCGATAACCGCCTTC
>DASVNY010000192.1:0-2129 GCA_036383615.1 Chitinophagaceae bacterium | reverse complement strand
GTATTATATTGAACGATCAGGTTGCCGCCATCATTCACATATTTCATCAGCTTGTCATAGTACTTATTAAGCCACTCATTGGTATTATATGCTCTTACACCTGTGATGATCGCATCGAATTTGTCAAGACTGTTCCTGGATAATTCTTTTTCGGTAAGCATGTTTACTTCATATCCCATTTGTTCCAAGGCTTCGGGGATTTTATCACCGGCGCCGGGGATATAGGCGATCTTTTTGCCGTAAGTTTTGAGATCAAGCTTTTTATTTACTACAGATACCCGTTTAAAATAATGAATGGCAGGAATATGATCATATTTTATTGCATGCAAATCAAAATCAACTTCCGCCGTTTTGCCGTTGCTTTTCGAGTAAAGCAGGTATTCATTGTCTTTATGTGCCTTTATATCATATCCAACTTCTGTAGTTTGACTCTTTTCTGCAATACGCACATCTTTTGGTGAAAAAATCCATTTGAAGTCATCAGAATCTTTTACACTAACAGTATTAAAACTAGCAACTGCATTCCTTTTCTGGGCAGTTACTTGCAAAATACCACTGAAATCATTATTGTTCTTTGAAATAATGACTGGTTTATCTGCCGAAACAATAACTACTGGCAATACAGACAATGGTTGGTAAACTTCTCCCCTTACAGGATCAGTAAATTTGTATTTCACTGGTCGGATAAAGCTAAAAGTTTCACCAAATACTTTCACCTGCATTGTTGCGGTATAAGCAGGATCAACATCTGGTTGCCCGATCTGCGTTTGGTCATGCACATTAAAATAACCTTCTTCCATTTTATTGGCTAACCAATAAGGTTGTGTGATGGGCTTGGTGGAAGGAACAAAAAAGGTTTTCGAGAAACCCAGGTTCCTGTTCTTTTCTAAGGTTTTGTTCAAACTTGAATCAAAAGCATCCACTGTCACTTTTTGCAACACAGCATCTACACCCAACCTGTTGTTGAATGAAAAGTTTACACGTACTGAATCTGTTTCTACCGCAAACTGCTCCTGTGTTGTTGCATCCATGAACAAACCACTACATTGCGCGATCAGTTCTTTTACTTCTTTCAGCTTTTGGGTTTTCCAATAACCATCTTCCAATGCCGAAAGGGCTTTATATAAATCTACCAAACCCTTTACTGCTTTTTCGGGATGTATAAAATCAAAGGAGGATGATAAATTGTCAACCATCTTTTCAATAGTCTCTCCACCCTTCACTCTTTTCCAACTCAGATCAACGCCATCCATAATGTCTGTTGTTGGCGCTGTGCCATTAGTAGTTCTAAAATATTCCAGGGCTTCACCCCTTCCCGCCGGCACACCGAAACCCTGGCTTTTATGCTGGCTGCGGCTTTCAGCAGCTATCTCGCCATAACTTTTTCCCAATAAAGGATTATATCCGCCAACATCAAATTTGAATTGATCGGGGCTGGTCAGGTTGGTGCCACCGAAATTGAACGAGTTCCACAATACTCTTTTGACCTGCCAGGTCTTTACATATTTTAATTGTTCCGGAAAACGATTGGGATCAGCAGCAGCGCTGAATGCTTCATTGGCTAAAATCGCTGAAGCGGTATGGTGTCCATGTCCACCCTCACCTGTTGTGGGGAACCTTGTTATAATAATATCGGGTTGAAATTTCCGGATCACCCACACCACATCACTTAATATCTTCTCTTTATCCCATTTGGTAAAAGTTTCCTGTGGTGTTTTTGAATACCCGAAATCAAAAGCTCTTGTAAAAAATTGTTCGCCTCCATCGATACGCCTGGCAGCAAGCAATTCCTGTGTTCTTATCAAACCCAGTTCAATTCCCTGTTCATCACCGATCAGGTTTTGACCGCCATCACCACGTGTCAGTGATAAATACCCGGTACGATACAGCCTGTCTTTGGATAAATAAGCTATCAGTCTTGTATTCTCATCATCTGGATGCGCGGCCATATATAATACAGAACCCAGCACATTTAATTTTCTTATTGCCTGGTACATTTCTGCAGATGTCCAGCTTTGCGGCGCCTGGGTGAAGGCACAAGGAGCAAGACATAAGGCTGAAAGGAAAAATGTGATTGCGGCGAGTTTTCGCATAGCGGAGATTATTTGGCGAATATAAGTGTTGTTCAG
>DASVNY010000191.1:0-3811 GCA_036383615.1 Chitinophagaceae bacterium | reverse complement strand
TCGAAGGTGAAACTACTGTTGGCACCTGGAAGATCGACGGTGGTGTGTTCTCTTCACGCAGCGAAAAAAATGCTATCAACGGCCAGTATGGTTTTCAAACTCCAGACTGGAGAGCCAACAATGGTAATATTGCCGGAACAGATAATGGAACAGGCGCTCCTATCCGTATTCCTAACAGAACGGTGATATGGGAAATGCCTTCTTATACAGACAAATTCCTTTCAGCTAAGTATATATATAACCCACCTTTTGGGGGCCCCGCTGATGATCCTTCAAGATTTAATTTCTATACGGTTGACAATAACGACCATATTACTGTCTCTAAAAACTTTACGGCCCGCCTGAATTTCAAGAAAGACTATTTCCTTTCCAAGAAATATGCTTCTTCGTTCTCATTTGGTTTTAAAGGCAAGTTCATGAACAGTGATCGTCACAGGCCACCCACTGCAACGATCTTAAGCATTAATACTATCACCAGCACCAGCAGTACTGATTATGGTGATACACGCCTGGCCCGTTTCATGCATAAGTTTAACCAGTCTTCAGATTTCCTCTCTGGCAATCTGAATTTTGGACCTTCGGCAGATATAACGAAGATCCAGCATTTCATGAAAATGCGTCCTGACAGGTTTATACTGGACCGCTATCGCACCGATTATGCAGCTGCAACAACAGTTTTTGCTGCTGATGAAGATGTAACAGCTGGTTATGTTATGAATAAGGTGCAGTTTAAGAAGGTAATGGCGATCGTTGGTATCCGCTTCGAGAATACCAATGTTGATTATAAAGCCAACAGGGTATTTAGCTATAACAAATTGGCCAATCCTGATGTAAATGGCGGTCAGTTGCCTTCTCCTGCTGCAGTGGTATATGACACGATACGTGTAACTAAAGCCGATTCAACGTTGAAATATTTTATGGCATTGCCTAACGTTCAGCTTAAGTTCGATGTTGCAAAAAATTTGGTACTCCGCACAGCATGGACAACTGGTTATTCACGTCCAAACCTGCAGGACCTGATGCCAACATTGAGAATAAACACTGATATCGGTAAAATTGAAGCGGGTAATTCCCAGCTGGAAGCAGCTTATTCCAATAACCTCGACTTTTTGGTTGAGCATTATATGAAAAATGTAGGTATCCTTTCAGGAGGTCTATTCTATAAGCACATCAATAAATTCCAGTATTTGAGCGAAGGTCCGATCACGGATCCAGCCAACCCGTATTACAATGATAACGCTCCTGACCAGTTTGTAATGACACAACCAAAAAATGGTAAGGCTGCAAATGTGTTCGGCGTAGAAGTAACCTTGAACAGCACATTAAGTTTCATGCCTGGTTTCCTCAGGAACCTCGTATTTACCAGCAACTATACTTATGCGCATTCAAAAGCTACTACTGATCAAAAACGTGGTGAGCTTCGCCTGCCAGGACAAGCTGATCATACAGCGAATATCGCTTTGGGTTATTCAACCAAAAGATTCACTTTGCAAGCTTCTGCTAACTACAACGGCAAATTTATCTATGCATTGGGCACCGATAAAGAAACCGATCTGTGGGTAGCTGATCGCTGGCAGTTGGATCTGAACGGTAACGTTAAGATCACCAAGCAACTGATGTTCTATGCAGAAGTAGTAAACTTGTTAAATTCAAAAACGTTCACTTACATGGGTAATTCAACCCGTGTGTATGAACTGGAATATACAGATGCTTATTTCCGTACAGGTTTAAGCTTTAGATTCTAAGCTACGGCCGATATACATTGTTATGCATAGCAGGGCTGTATCAAAAGGTATAATATCTCGCAAAGGCGCAACGTCGCGAAGAAAAGCATAGCCGACCTTCATTCGTAGCGTCTTTGCGTCGTAGCGAGAGTACAAATACCCTTTGATACAGCCTTGCTCATTTTATCTTTATTAAATATTGCTATTAAAAACTTAGCTATATGAGATTGGCTGCAGTACCGGTTCTGCTTCTTTTTGTATCGTTATGCTCCCATGCGCAGGATGTAACTAAAATGAAGGTCCCAACATCACATCCACGCCTGATGCTGGGAAAAGGAGAAGAAGCGATCATACGTAAGAAAATAGAAGCTGATAGTTTTCTTATGTCGATCCATCAAACAATTATCCGCAAGAGCAATGAATTTCTCACCACACCTGTGCTCGACCGCACATTGACCGGGAAAGCAATGCTGAAAGTTTCCCGCACGGCGCTTACTTATATTTATTATCTCGCCTACTCCTGGCGAATGACAGGAGATAAACGTTATGCCGAACGGGCCAAAAAAGAATTATTGAATGTTTGCTCCTTTACAAGCTGGAACCCCTCCCACTTTCTCGATGTAGCTGAAATGACAATGGCTGCTTCGATCGGTTATGACTGGCTCTTTGATTATCTCGATCCTAAAACAAAAAAAATAATTGAAGAAGCTATATTGGTAAAAGGACTTTATGAATCCCTTCCCGAAAAAGCTACTGACAAAGAAAATTACAGCTGGCTAAAGAAAAAAAATAACTGGAACTCTGTGTGCAACACCAGCATGGCCGCAGGGGCGCTTATACTTTATCACCAGTATCCTCAAATGGCGCAAAAGATCATTGATCGTTCCATCAAACTGGTCCGTGATGTAGCGCTGGAAGAATACATGCCCAATGGCAATTATCCTGAAGGATATACCTACTGGACCTATGGCACAACTTATAATTTACTATTCATCAACATACTTGAAAAAATATACGGCACTTCTTTTGGCCTTGCCGACAATACAGGGTTTAAAGCAACCCCTGAATTTATCCTGCAAATGTCAACACAGGACAAGGGTTGCTTTGCATTTGCTGATTGCTTTACTGACTTCACGCTATCATTCCCGATGTTTTGGTTCGCTAACCGTTCCGGCAACAATGCGATCTTATGGGGAGAAGCAAACAAATTAGCTTACATGAGAAAGCAGGGGCAATCAGATGATGATATATTAGCTGTTCGTTATCTCCCTTCCGTATTATTATGGGCATCACCCAAACCATTTGATGGAATAAAAGCGCCTTCTAAACGACTTTTTGTTGGTCAAGGCACCACGCCGGTAGCCTTGCTGAGAAATCATTGGGGTGGCAAGGATGAAATATTCGTGGGGCTGAAAGGCGGAAGCTGTCTTACCAACCATTCACATATGGATATTGGCAGCTTTGTTATGTATCGTGGCGCCAACCAATGGATAAAAGATATGGGAGCGCAGGAATATTATTCACTCGAAAAATTCGGAATCAATTTAGGTGACCGCAAACAGGAATCACGTCGCTGGGATGTGTTGCGCTTGAGCAGTAAGCTGCACAACATAATGATGTTTAACGGGGCCAAACAAAACGTCGGCGCCAAAGCTTATATCACTGCTTCAGGTGACAAACCCGATTTTGTGTACGCCATGTCGGATCTTTCATCTATTGATAGTGTGCAAATAAAAAAACACCAGCGCGGGGTCGCTATCGTTGACAATAAATATGTAATGATCAGGGATGAAGTGACCAACACCGATAACCTCACCGATACACGCTGGGCTATGCTCACTCCTGCCAGCGTGCGCATCATTAATGATCATGAAGCAGAACTTTCGATGAATGGAGAAAAATTGCTGGTGAAAATAGAAGGAGAAGGTATTAAATTAAGAACATGGTCCACCGAGCCTGAATATGCATTTGATGAAGAGAACAAAGGAACTATTATGCTCGGCTTTACTGCCGTGATGGAACCTGGCGCAACGAAAGCATTTACCGTTTTACTGATCCCGGAAA
This sequence comes from Chitinophagaceae bacterium, assembly GCA_036383615.1. Lineage (GTDB taxonomy): Bacteria > Bacteroidota > Bacteroidia > Chitinophagales > Chitinophagaceae > CADEDV01. Next base: position 23 of record DASVNY010000191.1, on the reverse strand, counting down.
ATACCACAACAAGAAAAGATAAT
>DASVNY010000190.1:0-1970 GCA_036383615.1 Chitinophagaceae bacterium | reverse complement strand
GGATAACCTCCTGACGGAGCCTGTCAAACTTTCAGAAGAAAACAAACAGGAACTGATAGAAAACATCTCCGTCGCTTCTTTTCGGCTCAACCAACAGGTGGAAAATTTATTGAGTATGTCAAGACTGGAGTCAGGGTTTGTTCAACCAAGAAAAGACTGGGTGGATGTGACTGAATTAATATACGATGCTATTAACCGGCTTGATCAGCAGCTTAAAAATCATAAAATAAATATCCATATCGAAGAAGATCTTCCTCTATATAAGCTTGATTATACAATGATCGAACAGGTAATCTATAACCTGTTATACAATGCATCCATTTATACCCCTGAATTCACCGAACTTTTTATTACGGCTAAAAATAAAGCGGATAAGGTTTACCAGTTAAACACATCGGTTGATGAACCAAGCAGCATTAAAAACGAAAACTGTTTGCTTGTATTAACTATAGAAGACCGGGGACCCGGTTTCCCTCCGGGTGAACTGGAAAAAGTGTTTGATAAGTTCTATCGGCTCAATAATTCAAAGACTGGCGGCACAGGGCTTGGCCTGTCCATAGTTAAAGGCTTTGTGGAAGCACATAATGGAACAGTTTCTTTGGAGAATGTGCCTCATGGTGCAAGGTTCAATATTGAAATTCCCGCTGAAGTATCTTATATAAACAATTTGAAAAATGAATAACGCAGCAATATTGGTAATTGATGATGAAATGCAGATCCGGAGGCTGCTGGAGATCACTTTGGAAACAAACAACTATAATGTAGAGACAGCTACATCAGCAAGGGAAGGTTTACGGATTGCCGCCTCTCATCCGCCCGACCTTGTTATTCTTGATATTGGTTTACCGGATGAGAACGGGCATGAGACATTGAAAAAATTAAGAGAATGGTACACACGGCCGATCCTGATCCTTTCTGTTCAAAGTAATGAAGAAGATATTGTAAAGGCACTGGACAATGGCGCCAATGATTATCTCATTAAACCATTTCGAACGGGTGAACTACTTGCCCGCATCCGCTCGGCCCTTCGCACAATTAATGCGGAAGGAAATGAAACTATTAACGCAGGCGATCTGCAGATTGATCTGTCAGCAAGAACAGTCAGGAAAAATAACGAGCCGGTTAAATTAACAGCTACAGAATACAATTTATTAAGCCTGCTGGTGATGCATGAAGGAAAAGTGTTGACGCACCAATACCTGCTTCGTGAAATATGGGGCCCGGGTTATATCAACCAATCACAATACTTAAGGGTTTTTATTGCCCAATTAAGAAAAAAAATAGAAACAGATGCAAACCGCCCTGCTTATATCATTACTGAATCAGGAGTAGGCTACCGGTTTATCGCAAAAGAATAATCACTGAACTATAAAAAGCTATTATGAAATCGAATACTATTCATTCGAACAGGATCACTATTGCCTCATTGCTCGTGGCACTCGGCATCATATATGGCGACATTGGCACCAGCCCATTATATGTTTTAAAAGCAATTGTGGGTTAAAAAACAATTGATGAAGTTTTAGTACTTGGTGCTGTGTCCTGCGTGTTCTGGACATTGATCCTGCAAACTACCGTAAAATATATCTGGCTCACATTAAAGGCAGACAATGACGGAGAAGGCGGCATCTTTTCATTGTATGCATTGGTGAGACGTTATGGAAAAAAATTAGTGATCCCTACTATCCTTGGTGCGACAACATTATTGGCTGATGGGATCATAACTCCTCCAATATCTGTTGCTTCAGCTGTAGAGGGCCTGGAAAGTATTGTTCCGCACCTTCCTACTGTTCCGATAGTGATCGCCATTCTTTCACTACTGTTCTTTTTTCAGCGTTTCGGTACACAAAAGGTTGGTGTGGCATTTGGCCCGATCATGGTTGCCTGGTTCACCATGTTATTTGTCTTGGGATTTGGGCAAATACTTCATTACCCCGGGGTGCTAAAAGCATTGAACCCCTATTATGGAT